>JAYSUN010000527.1:0-9520 GCA_043719045.1 Hyphomicrobiaceae bacterium
GGAAACGCATCGCGAGTGGTCCAAAGCACGCCATCGACGACGAGCCGATAGCGATACTCCAGGGTGCCGCCCGCTTCGATATCGGCAGGATTGATGACCAACTGTTCGTCGGTAGTGATTTTGTCCGTGGCTGTCCCCCCAGGAGTCACCGTGTCATTGAGCAGGGAGATTCCCAGAGCCGTTGTTGGTCCGCTGCGGTCAAGGGTAAAGTCGATCCGGGACAATGGAGACACGTTGCCAGCTTGATCGGTCTGCCGCACCCAAACGATGTAGCCCGTATCCTGGGCAAACAAGGCCGCGTCCAATACGGTCGACCACTGTTGATCCAAACCATCGAATAAGTATTCGACCAGGGCCCCGGCATCGGCTCCCGTCACATCGAGCGTAAAGTCGTTGGTAATGGAATCCGTGGTCAATCCAGAATTCACGTGCAAGGCAACAACCGGCGCAGTCGGAACCGTTGTGTCGATGGTATAGTTGAAGACGACGGAGCTGGTGATGCCCCCAAGGCTGTCAAAGATGGTGACTTCATGGTGACCATCAGCGGTCGGAAACGCATCGCGAGTGGTCCAAAGCACGCCATCGATCCGGATTTCCCGGGTCACACCGGGGGCTGAGGGCGGATCAATGACAAGGGTTCCATTTTTGGTGATGAAATCCGTGTCGGATACGCCAACGACCCCTGTGTCTTCCAACAGCCGCACCCTGGGGCGTTCGACAATATTGCCAGCCGCGGCGTCATCAATGGCCGCAAATGGTCGGGTCTGATTTTGCAACTGGAATGACATTGGCGGCAGCCTGTAATGTTAGCATCCAATTCAATGGATGACGGCAAATCGAGCGTTTCAAAAGTACAATACAGTCATAGTGTTAATGCCGTCTGTTCATGTGTTCCATCCGGATGACACCGATGCGAGTGCGCACCAGCCCGCTCGTCGCGCAACATATTTGGGTGCCAAAAATATACACAATTCCTGATTGCATTCACGACGACATCGCGATCGTTGCACCGCCAATCGTGGGCGTCAATCCACTAGGCCCATTAGGCCAAAGCCAGCTTCATACCGGCTTTGGATCCTGATGAGACCTCCGGTACCTGGACATGCCAGCGGAGCAAAGCTGCCTTGCCGCTGTCCGTCAGGGTGTAGAGCCCGCGATCAACGCGCTCAAACCAGCCATAGACATTGCGCTGGAGGATTTTGGCGACGTCGGGATGCGCAACTTTCAAGTCACGGGGGCGGGCGGGGCCGTGGGCGATGACGGCTGCGCAACCGAGCGCCTGTTGGCGGTAGGCGGTCATAATCGGCTGGCGCGTGCTGCCGCCGACGGCCGGGTCACCCTGGCGCTTGCGATGTTCGGTGACGAGACGCGAGCGGCGTTTCGCGTCGCGGCGTGGCTTCCAGGGTTCAGGCTCGACCAGGACCTCGACAAAACCATTGACGGAAATGGCGAGCAATCCAACGCCAATCAGGCGGCACAGTTTGCGGGCGCGGGGGTCACGCTCTCGGCCTTTTTTGCGGGTCGCGGGTACGGCGAGCCAGATCTCATCACAGGAGGCGGTGCGGTCGACGGCTTGCAGAACCAATTCGAGATTGAAGGCGAGTTTCAGTTCGCCCACGATAATGCGGACGGGGTCGCAGCCTTTGAGGGCGACAAGATCGCAGCCGCAAATCTCACCTTTGACCTCGAAACCGAGCTTTTCGAGGAAGGTCTTGACCGGTAGATAGAGGCTCGATTCCACAACTGCGCTCCCGCGTGATGTCGGGGACACCCTATGTGATTCGACGCTTCGAGAGAGCCACCAATCAGGCGGCCGAGATGAGGACCGCGGCAAGTTGTGGGCGCATGGCCGCGAGCACGTCCTTGAACGACTGCAATTGCTCCGCATGGCTGCCGCTTGCCGCCGCCGGATCGGGAAACGGCAGATGGACCTTTTGAGCAGTCCCGGGAAAGTACGGGCATACCTCCTGGGCGGCATTGTCGCAGACGGTTACGACCAGATCGAGTTTTGGAGCATTTGGCCCGGTGAATTCATCCCAACTCTTTGAACGCGGGTGATGTGGGGGAGGAATGCCAGCTGCCGCCAGCGCTTCCAACGCCAGGGGATTGACCCCGCCGTTCGGCTTTGGACCTGCGCTGTATGCCGTCCAACGTCCTTGGCTCATGTGGTTGATGTAGGCCTCGGCCATGATGCTGCGCGCTGAATTGCCAGCGCTCAGCACAAGAATGGTTTTAGTCATTGTGTTTGCGTGCCTCTCAACAGCAGCTGCCGCCGCCAGATGTCGTTGCAGAGGTGCCGGTAGCGTAAGGGAGGCTCGTGCCGCAACCCGCAAAGATGCCATAGTGGCAGTCAAAATTGCCGATAAAATCAAAGTGCGCGGCGAAGCGCGTGTCTTTGAGCATGCGCCAGGTGTTACCACAGACCGGAAAGACCTTGCCGCGCTCGATGCAGTGATGTTTGTCCAGCACAAAAACATCTTCCGCATTCGGAACACCGCCGTTGTAGATCACGGCCTGACCATAGTCTTCGCACATCGGCTCCAGGCCATCGAGTTTGAACAGGCGATAAGTCGACGAGAAGAATTTTGCTGGGCCGAGTTTGGCTGCGAGCTTGGCGTCAGTGATGCCGAGGGGGCGATCCTCGACCAAGCGTGGATCCAGGAAGCCCGCCGCTTTTGCTAAGTGATGGAAATCGTTCCAGTAGAGCGCGCCGCCCAGACACTCGCCGATCAGCACCGGATCTTGCTGCACGGACTTGGGCAAACGTCGGTCGGCATAGACATCGGAGAAATAGAGTTCGCCGCCGGGCTTCAGCAGATCGAAGGCACCTTTGAGGACCGCCATTTTGTCGGGCGATAGATTGACCACACAGTTTGAAACAACGATGTCGAAGCTGCCGGGCTCGAGGCCGAGATCGCCGAGTTTTTCGATGTAACCTTCGTGAAAGTGGACGTTGGGTTTTTTGTAACCGAACTTTTTCGCGTGCCAGGCGACATGTTTTTTGGCGACGCCGATCTGTTCAGGTGTCATATCGACGCCGATCACCTCACCCTTTGAACCAACCAACTGGGCCAGGGCGTAGACATCGCGGCCGGAGCCTGAGCCGAGATCAAGGATGCGCGCTCCCTCCAAGGCCAACGGCGCAACAAGTCCGCAGCCATAGTATTTCGCCAGCACTTCATCGTGCACGTTCGACAGCACTCGCTTGATGTAATCGGGCATATTGTTCGGGGTACAGCATGCCTCGGTTTTGAGATCGGCCGAGGTGGAGAGCGTCTTGCCATAGTAGTCTTTGACGATGTCGATGGTCATAGGAGCCGGCTCCGAGCGCAACTGGATCAGTTTGGTTGACAGTGTTCAGGCCGAGCGGCCGAGAGTAAATACTTGGCGGCGGCAATCACCGCAGCAACCGGCAAGGTCATAGCCCAGGGCAGCAGGATGGCAGAAATCATCTTTTTGTCAGCGGAGGTCTCGAGACGGCCGGGACCTTTGGCCCAGCACCCACATGCCTCCCAAAGTGCCTCAGTGGCGTTAACCCAGCCAATGTGATACGCGCAGCACAACTGGATTGGCCGCTCGCGCTTTTGCGCGCATCAGTCGTTTCCGACACCGCATGTCGTCACTGTGACACAAACAGGGACACAGAGACGCGCGGGAGCTGATGCTTAAGCCCACGACCCTTGCGCGCCGCATGGCCCTATTGTGCAGACTGGAACATCTATGGAACTCCGCAACATCGCGATTATCGCGCACGTCGACCACGGCAAAACCACGCTCGTTGACGCCCTGCTGAAACAGTCCGGTGAATTCCGCGAAAATCAGAAGGTCGAAAATCAGGCGATGGACACAAACGACCTGGAACGGGAACGTGGCATCACGATTCTGGCCAAGTGCACGTCGATCAAGCATGGCGACATCCGCATCAACATCGTCGACACGCCGGGCCACGCCGATTTCGGTGGTGAGGTCGAGCGCATTTTAAACATGGTCGATGGCGTAGTGTTGCTATGCGATGCCTCGGAAGGCCCACTGCCGCAGACCAAATTCGTGCTCTCAAAGGCCCTGAAACTCGGTCTTAAGCCGATTGTGGTCGTCAACAAGATCGACCGCCCGGACGAGCGTCACGATCAGGTTTTGAATGAGATTTTTGATCTCTTCACCGGCCTCGATGCGAGCGACGAACAACTCGATTTCCCGACGCTGTACGGCTCCGGCCGCGACGGCTGGATGGCCGTCGATCCGGCTGGTCCGAAAGTTGACCTGGAACCGTTGTTCCAAACGATCATCAGTCACGTGCCGCCGCCCAAGGCCGACGAGGGCCTGTTCAAGATGCTGGCGACCACGCTTGAAGCCGATCCCTATCTTGGCCGCATCCTGACCGGCCGCATTCGTTCGGGTTCGGTGAAACCAGGCCAGACCATCAAGGCCATGAGCCGCAACGGCAAGACCATCGAAACCACGCGAGTTACCAAAGTTCTGGCGTTCCGTGGTCTCGACCGCACCGCCATCGAGAGCGGTGAGGCTGGCGACATCGTTGCCATTGCCGGTGTCACGGGCGCAACCGTCGCCGACACCTTGTGCGATCCCTCGATCACCGAGCCGATCCAGGCGCAGCCGATCGATCCACCAACCCTTGCGATGCTATTCCGGATCAATGATGGCCCGTTCTGCGGCCAGGAAGGCGATAAAGTTCAGAGCCGTGTCATCCGTGACCGTTTGATGCGTGAAGCTGAACGCAACGTCGCCTTCCGCATCCGCGAAATGCCGGACAAGGACGCTTTCGAAGTGGCGGGCCGTGGCGAATTGCAGCTCGGCATTCTGATCGAGAATATGCGCCGTGAAGGCTTTGAGCTCACCGTTTCGCGTCCAACCGTGGTGGCCAAGGTTGACGAGGTGACGGGGCAGAAGCTCGAGCCGGTCGAAGAGGTGATTATCGACATCGACGAAGAGCACACGGGCGTGGTCGTCAAGAAGCTGTCTGAGCGCCGGGGCGACATGCAGGAGATGCGCCCGTCCGGTGGTGGTCGCGTACGCCTCGTCTTCATTGTGCCGACACGCGGTTTGATCGGCTATCAGGGCGAGTTGATGACGGACTCGCGCGGTACCGCCGTGATGAACCGTCTGTTCCACTCGTATGTGCCATTCAAGGGTGATATTCCCGGCCGTGTTACGGGAGTCATGATTTCCAACGGCACGGGTGAATCGACGGCGTATTCCTTATTCAAGTTGCAGGACCGCGGTCCGATGTTGATCGATCCGCAAGCGCGGGTTTATGAAGGCATGATTATTGGTCAGCACACGCGCGACAATGATCTCGTGGTCAACTGCATCGAAGGCAAGAAGTTGACCAACGTGCGCGCGTCCGGCAAGGACGAGAATACTATCCTGGTGCCGCCGATCCGCATGACGCTCGAGCGTGCGATGAGCTACATCCAGGACGATGAGCTGGTCGAGATCACGCCCAAGACGATCCGCCTGCGCAAGCGGTGGCTAGATCCGAACGAGCGCAAGCGCCGCGAACGCATGAGCGAAGCCAACCGGGCGACCGGGTGACGGCTCTGGCTGCGGTGGCGTGAAGCCGATTGCAGCGGCGACTCTGTGAGCGGGCAAATTTTTGTTCGCTTGCGGCGCCAGCGGTCGCATCTGCTGTTGCGGGTCAGCCTCGACGACTGGGTCGATCACCACCTTCCCGTGCACGTCATTGATGTGCTTGCAGTCGAACGCGCTCTGAAGCACCTGACTTGGGCACGGTCGTCACAACCGATACGGGCCGACCCGGGGTCCGTTCGTCGATGCATCTCAAGTCGACATCTATGCCTATCTCAATCGATTGAAATCAAGCCGATACAGCGGCAGGACCGGGCAGAACTTTTCCGGTTCGGTATGACAGCAGAAGCGAAATCCGTCAGCCAATGTAACGTCGCCAATGCAACGGCGCTTGCATTCCGTCCATTCCGCGCATACATTATCGCCAGACCTTGGGGGAATACCGGGGGAAGTGAACCTTTTGTTTGAGGTTTGCGTTTCCCGGATATGACTTCCCTTTGAGGCCAGTGTGATGCGTATCTTTGAACCCATTTTAAGTGCTCTCGGCATTCATTTTTCAGGTGCCACTCAGTTGTCCCGCTCAAGCACGACCCATTCCGGGAGTGGGCCTCAAATCGAGGCGTCGGACCGCTTGTCCATTCAGACTGCGACGCAACGACGCGATGCATTCTGGCGTGGGCGCTCCGGCAGGCTTTACCGGCACCAAGTTCATGCCTTGCTGACGTGCCCAGCGCCCGTTCGCAGCGTGTACGTTTTGGCCAACCGCGACGCCAGCGGACGCGCCAAGCCGCTGTTCGCAGGAGTCGCGGCGAGCACGGGCCCGACACTCAATCTTGCGCACATTCGTCGCAGGGGCGCGCAACTCGGTGCGAGTGAGGTTCACATCCTCGAAATGCCACATGCAGCGGGCTCGCTCCGGCACCGTCGGATTGCGCAAGATCTGCGCGCCGCGTTTGCACTTCAATTCAGTTAGCCCCCGCGCTTCTGGGCTTGGCCTCTCTGCACGACAGCGGCACGGCGACGCTCAATCTCGTCGGCGTCAATACTATTGTTGGCGTGCAGGCTGCGACCACGTTCCATGACCAAGGCATCACGGAAGGGCATGCCGAAACCGTCGTCAATCACGGCCTTCATTGCGGGTAACATGTGCGGCAACGTCGTCAACATGTCGGTGGCCAGTTGCCGACACACCGGCAGGAGTTCCTCTGGCGTCACGACGCGGTTGACTAGGCCCCAGGCGTTGGCGGTTGCTGCGTCGACGAAGTTGCCGGTGAACGACATTTCCTTAGCGCGCACTATGCCGATCAGGCGCGATAGCTTTTGCGAAAGTCCCCAGCCAGGCATCAGACCGACCCGGGCATGGGTGTCGGCGAAGCGTGCAGAACTCGATGCCACCATCAGATCGCAAGCCAGAGCGACTTCAAAACCACCGGTTACCGCCGCGCCGTTGATGGCTCCGATGATCGGTCCTTTGAAGGCGGCCATGGCATCGAGCACGCTGCGTGGTTCCGACGACGCGACCTCGACCTTGTTGCCGCCGTTGGCACCGAGTTCCTTCAGGTCGAGGCCGGAGCAGAAGGCAGGGCCGGCGCCAGTCAATACCACCACTCGGCAGGTCGGGTCCTTGGCTAGCCGGTCAAACGCCTCCGTCAACTCACGCCGCAGCTGTTTGGAGAGCGCATTCATAGCGGCGGGGCGATTCAAGGTGATCACGGCGTAACCGGATGGATCCTGTTCGATGATTAAAATTGGCATCGTTGGTGTTCCCTCGGGCCTGGAGTTCAGGCATGGTTGGTGTGGCGAAGTCTAGCCAGACGTGCCGAACGGCGCCAGGGTGGGCAGTTGGAACGGCGGGCTGGTGGAAGGGCGGGTTGTTTGGAGCCGTGCCGGACTGGGTTGAAATGTCCATTGTTGACCATAGACATGAGCGGGCCGGTTTGCTAAACATCTTCCATGCTAGATGTCGCTCTCGGCTCGTTTAAGCTTTTTTGGGTCTCAACGTTGAATTGGTGGCAGTTGGTTGGATGGACCATCGTCTATTTGCCTTCTGCTCTCGAGAGACCCAACTGAACTGAGGCCGATCGGGAGCCGCGACGACCCACCCCATCTTCGGTGACCCCAGCGTCAGAAATGGCGCAGGCAGGTTGCTATTTAACCGTTTCAGCGAGGAACACGCGTGCTCGTTCAGGTCCGTGACAACAACGTCGATCAGGCGCTGAAGGCGCTTAAGAAGAAGATGCAGCGCGAAGGCATCTTCCGCGAAATGAAGCTGCGTAACTACTTTGAAAAGCCATCAGAAAAGCGGGTTCGGGAACAGGCGGAAGCGGTTCGTCGCGCCCGTAAGCTCGCCCGCAAGAAGGCCCAGCGCGAGGGTCTCCTGCCGATGACACCGAAGCCAAAGCCCGGCATGGGCGGCCCTGGTGGCGGTCGTGGTGGTCGCGGTGGTCCAGGCGCCGGTGGAGCCGGTGGTATGGGTGGCGGTGGCATGGGTGGCGGCGGTATGGGTGGCGGCGGTATGGGTGGTGATCGATAAGCCGGCAACTCTATCTGTGCGGATTGCATTGAACCCCGATGTGCTGAGCACACCGGGGTTTTCGTATTTTTTACCCGCCCGCGCCCGCTTGCTGCCTCAATAGCCCGCTTGATCCTGCCCCGCCCTGTGATTGATAACCAAGATCTGTGCGCTGCTGCAATGCAACGCTGAGGCGAGCGGAGCAGTCGCGCGCTGAGCTTGATTTGAAGACCAATACCAATCTGGACAAACACTGACTTGTGCGGATTGGTATTACCGGCACGCGCCGACAGACGGTCAGCGGCAGGACCGATCAGAACTTTTCCGGTTCTGGATTACGTCGCAGAAAACCCCGAGGGATAGGCATGCAACCCGCCATCGGGATCGATGACGCCGTGATCAGACAAATAGGTCGGTCCAATCGGCACTTTGGCGACGCCCCCTGGTATATCCAGGACGTACGTGGGTTGGGCTAGACCGGATAAGCGGCCTCGCAGTGCCCGCATGATCGCCTGTCCCTCGGCGATGGTCGTGCGGAAGTGCGATGTGCCGGGAGCCAAATCGGCGTGATGCAAATAGTATGGCTTGATCCGCAGACTGAGAAACGTCCGCATCAATTCAGCCAGTGTTTCCGGATGGTCATTGACACCCTTCAGTAGCACCGTCTGGCTGATCATCGGCAGACCCGCAGCAATCAAGCGGGCAATCGAAACGCGTGCTTCAGGCGTGAACTCGCGGGCGTGGTTGGCGTGGAGGCCAATGTAAACGGCCTTGCCGCCAGCGTCGCTGAGAGCTGCAATCAGGTCCGGTGTGATCCGCTCTGGCGCGACAACGGGCACACGTGTGTGCCACCGCAAGACTTGGACATGCGCAATTGCCGACAATCGGCGTGTGATCTCGGCGATGCGGCGGGCTGAAAGGATGAGTGGATCGCCGCCGGTCAAGATCACCTCGAAGACCTGTGGTTGGCTTTCAATGTAAGCCACGGCTGTGTCGAATTTTTCGGGTGAAAGCCCTGGTTCGCCACCTGGGCCGACCATTTCGCGCCGAAAGCAAAAGCGGCAGTACACCGGGCAGGTGTGGGTCAGCTTCAACAGTAACCGATCAGGATAGCGATGAATGACGCCTGGTACGACCTCAAAACGGACATCACCAATCGGATCGATTGCCTCATCTCGATGGGTTTGCAGTTCGGCAAGCGTCGGCATGAATTGACGCGCAATGGGGTCTGTTGCCGGCGGGCCATCGATCAAAGCGGCCATCGCAGGGGTGACGGCAATGGCATACCGATCTGCCACTGCCGCGAGCCCCGGCACGTCATCGGCTGTGAGGACGCCAGCTGAGCGCAGTTGGTCGAGTGTCCGCAGGGTCGGTCCGGGCTTGATCATGTCGCATCGTGTAGCGCGGATGCTCGGGTGCCCCAAGTCCCCATGCGCCGGCCCGTAAGCACTAACCCTCAAG
>JAYSUN010000528.1:0-9514 GCA_043719045.1 Hyphomicrobiaceae bacterium
GCGTGTGTTCCAGATCCATGCCGTTCGCCCCCTCGACCATCGCCGTCGTCGCCTCATCTGCGACTGCGAAGAAATCAATCTGTAACGACACCATCGCAATCGATCGACGCCTGTCAAATCGAGTTTCCCATGTCCTCCTCCGCACACGCCCTTCAAACCGCTATCTTCTCCACGCTTGCCGCTGACACATCGCTGACCGCGCTGCTCGGTGCGCCGAGAATCTACGACCAAGTACCTCAACCCGCGACCTACCCTTACGTCACGTTTGGGCAGTCGACGGTTCGAGATGCGGACACATCGTCGGCCGCAGCTGACGAACATATCGTCACTCTGCATGTCTGGTCCCAAGCTCGCGGCCGGCAGGAAACACACCGCCTCATTGATGCGATCCGATCCGCACTGCACGACAAGGTTCTGGCACTTGCCGGACACAGTCTGATCAATATTCGTCATGACTTCTCCGAAGCTCGCCGCGATCCGGACGGTGACACCTTGCACGGCATCGTCCGCCTACGTGCGGTAACTGAGCCCGACTAAATCACGCAACCTGCGCATTGCTTCACCGCAATATCCAACGGACCACCACACATGCCCGCCCAAAAAGGCAAAGATCTCCTCCTCAAGCTCGACTCGACCGGCACCAACGTGTTCGTCACGGTCGCGGGCTTACGCACCAAATCACTGTCGCTCAATGCTGAGACCGTCGACATCACGCATTCCGAATCCGCCGGACAATGGCGCGAGTTGCTGGAGGCTGCTGGCGTCAAGCGAGCGCGCTTGTCTGGTAGCGGTGTTTTCAAGGACGCCGCCTCCGATGCTTTGATCCGCCAATATCTCTTCGCAGGTACTATTCGGGTCTGGCAGATTGTGGTTCCGGATTTTGGTACATTGACCGGCCCCTGCCAGGTCACCTCACTCGAATTCGCGGGCCGCCACGACGGCGAAATCACCTTCGACCTGACACTCGATTCAGCTGGCGAGGTCATCTTTGCCGCTCTCTGAATGTCGGCGTCGCTGCCTGTCCTTACTCAACCAGAACTTTCGGAACCCCTATGCCCAACATGTACCGAGGCGAGGTCGAAGCCATCTTCGACGGTGTACCCTACAAACTCTGCCTCACTCTGGGCGCACTCGCCGAGCTTGAGTCGACTTTCGGCGATACGGATATGCTGGCCCTCGCCGAGCGCTTCCAATCCGGCCGCCTCTCGGCCCGTGACGCCACACGCATCATCGGCGCGGGCTTGCGTGGCGCAGGACACGCCGTCGACGATGAGCACGTGGCGCGCATGCGAGCCGACAATGGAGCCGCTGGTTTTGTTGGTGCTATTGCCAAACTACTCGCAGCGACCTTCGGAGGACCCGTCGGTGCCGTCGCCGCCGAAGCTATCACGCGTGCCGCGACGCAACCCTTGCGCGCCTCAGCCGAAGCTCCGGAGCAGCCACGTCCTGAGCCCTCACTCCCTTTCCCTGGTCCGAGGTGATGATCGCTGGTCTTGGCCACCTCGGCCTCGCGCCCCGCGATTTCTGGGCCATGACTCCACGCGAACTCGACGCAGCCTTGCGCGGCCACTTTGGCCTCGCGCCCGCGGCCATCCCGCTGACGCAGACAACACTCAGGTCGCTGATGCGGGCCTTTCCTGATACCTAGAAAATCCCCTGGAGTTCCGATGCCCGACACAGACTCTCAAGCTGCCAAAGCCAATATTGCCGATTTGTCCCGTGGTCTCGCCGACGCCTCGCAGGTCAGTGCACAACTTGGCAAAACCCTCACCTCGGCCTTCGAACAAATCGCATTCAAAGGCAAAAATGTTACCGAAACATTCAACACCCTGGCGCTCGCACTATCGCAATCCGCTCTGAAAAGTGCGTTCGGCGGTTTGCAGCAAAACCTGACCAGTGCCTTCTCTGGCTTGTCTATCGGCAGTAGCATGATGCCGTTTGCACGCGGTGCTGCGTTGCAGTCGGGCACGCCGATCCCGTTCGCCAACGGTGGTGTGATCTCGAGCCCCGCGTCGTTCCCGCTCGCCAGCGGTCGCACGGGTGTGATGGGCGAAAGGGGGGCAGAGGCGATCATGCCGCTGACACGTGGTGCCGATGGCCGTCTCGGTGTCGCCGCAGCAGGCGGTGCTACGACGCCAAACGTCACCATCAACATCGCGGCAACCGACGTCGAAAGTTTTCGTCGCAGCGAAAGCCAAGTCGCAGCCCTCCTCGCCCGTGCCGTATCCCACGGCCAACGCAACCTCTAACGAGCGGCAGTCACCCATGACATTCCATAACGCCCGCTTTCCGACTTCGATTTCATTGGGCGCCCACGGTGGCCCGGAGCGGCGAACAGACGTCGTCGTTCTTGGTTCAGGCGCTGAACAACGCAACGCGCGATGGGCTGACAGCCGCCGCAGCTACAATGCCGGCTACGGCGTCAAATCGCTCGATGATCTGCATTCAGCCTTGCATTTCTTTGAGGAACGTCGCGGCCGGTTGTATGGTTTCCGCTGGCGCGATGCACTCGACCACAAGTCTTGTGCTCCATCAGTGACACCCTCTGCACTCGACCAAACACTTGGCATCGGCACCGGCGCCCGAAGTACCTTTGAGCTCACCAAAACCTACGGCGGCGCGCACAATCCATACCAGCGCCGCATCACCAAGCCAGTTACCGGCACTGTCGTCGTTGCACTCAATGGCATTATCGAGCCCGCCAGCACCCACGTGATCGATCACGATACGGGCATCGTCACATTCCTGGCCGGCCACATCCCTCCCCTTGGCCAACCGATTTCGGCCGGCTTCGAGTTCGACGTCCCGGTCCGATTCGACACCGATAAGCTTGAGATCAGTCTCACAGGTTTTCGTTCCGGTGCAATACCCGCAATCCCCCTCGTCGAGATCCGTGTTTGAACTCGGCGCCCGGCAACGGGCTGCTGAGACGCTTTGCTCAGTGGTCTGTGGCCCGCTGCCATCTCAGCCGTTGGACGGTCCCCCATGAAAACTCTTTCGCCCGCGCTTCAGTCGCACCTCGACTCCGGCACAACCACGCTCGCCTGGTGCTGGAAGCTTACCCGCCGAGACGGCGTTACCTTCGGTTTTACCGACCACGATCGCGATCTCACGTTCAACGCCGTTACGTACGAAGCCGCTGCTGGTTTTACAGCGAGTGAGATCAAGGATTCCGTAGGTCTCGCGGTTGATAATCTCGATGTCGCTTCGGCTCTGACGTCCGATCGGCTCGATGAAAGAGACCTTGCAGCCGGCAAATATGACGATGCGGATGTCGAGATTTGGCGCATCAATTGGAGCGATCCCAGGCAACGCGTCTTGATGCGCAAAGGCTCGCTCGGCGAAGTTACCCGCACCGGGCACGCCTTCTCAGCCGAAGTTCGCGGCCTCGCCCACAAACTCAACATTCCCAAAGGCCGCGTCTATCAGTACACCTGCGATGCCGAACTTGGTGATCGACGCTGTGCCGTATCGCTCAACTCTCATGCACTCGCAGGCGACGCTGTCATCACCAGTGTTGCGAGCGCGCGGCAGTTTGCAGTCTCTGGCGTTTCAGCGTTTGCTCCTGACTGGTTTACGCGCGGACTTGCGGCCTTCACATCGGGCCCAAATCACAATGCCAAGATCGAAATCCGTCGACACATCTCCAACACCGCGATCACCACAATCGAGTTATGGCAGCCGTTGGCTTATCCACCTGTCGTTGGAGATAGCCTCACCTTAAATGCCGGCTGTGACAAGCACTTCAAAACCTGCCGCAATAAATTCAACAACGCCGCTAACTTCCGCGGCTTCCCGCATATGCCCGGCAATGACGTATTGACCACCGTCGGCCGTGCCGGTGATGCCAACGACGGTGCCGCGCTCCGCTAAGAAAGGGGGCAACGCGCAGCTATCCATTGATTTGACCCAGGGTCAGCCAATCCGTAGCTTTCGCGTAGCCCATGACCACACCGTGTTCATTCCTCGCACTCACATCGTGGCACTGGCCCGCAGTTGGAAGGGTACGCCCTATCATCACCAGCAAAGCCAAAAAAAGATTGGCACCGATTGCCTCGGCCTCATTCGTGGCGTCTGGCGCGATCTCTACCGTCTCGAACCTGAAACCCCGCCACCCTATTCGCGTGATTGGGCTGAGGCTTCGGGCCGCGAAACACTGCTCGATGCCGCGCATCGCAATCTCATGGCGATTGATCCGAAAACCGCATCAGACGGCGACATCTTGGTGTTCCGATACCGACGCGGCTGCCCCGCAAAACATGTCGGAATTCTTGCCGAGTCCGGCCATATGATCCACGCCATTGAAGGCATTGCGGTCAGCGAAGTTTCGCTCTCGCCGTGGTGGACGCGGCGACGCGTAGCTGCATTTTCGTTTCCGGGTGTCGAGCGAGTTTTTCCAGCCCACGAGCCATAAAGCTCAATCACCACTCATCTTGGCGTGGCTCGATACCACACCCGACTTGCCTGCCCCCACGTTCCCCACACCTGGTTCACACACATGGCCACTCTTGCACTCGGCGCCATTGGCGCTGCAGCTGGCAACGCGTTTTTGCCGGCTGGTCTCTCATTTCTGGGTCAAGCTGCAGGTAAATTTGTCGGCGCGCAGATTGATCAAGCCCTTTTCGGCGCATCCAGCAATGGACGCTCCGTTGACGGCCCCAGGCTCTCGGATCTCCGCGTCACCACCTCAACCGAGGGTGCACCCATTCCGCGTCTCTACGGTCGTGCACGCATCGGCGGTCAGTTGATCTGGGCGACTGCCCTTGAGGAAGAGACTGCGAGTCGCCACGCTGGGGGCAGCGGCAAAGGGGGTCGCAGCGCTGCCACTGGCGTCAATTTTTCGTACTACGCCAACTTCGCCATCGGACTTTGCGAAGGTGAGATCACCGGTCTCGGCCGGGTCTGGGCGGATGGTCGGGAAATTGACATTTCTGATCATACAACGCGGCTCTACACAGGCACAGCCGTCCAGACGGCAGACCCGCTCATCAGTCTCAAACAAGAGGCAGCAGCGCCAGCCTTCCGCGGCCTGGCTTACATCGTGTTTGAACACTTTCCACTTGCTGAATTCGGCAATCGGATTCCGCAACTCTCGTTCGAAGTCAGTCGCGCTGTCGATTCGCTCGAACGTGATATCCGCGCCGTCACACTCATTCCGGGCTCCGGTGAATTCATCTACGCTCAAGAGCCCGTGAGCCGCCAAGTCGGTCGAATTCGGCAAGAGTCAGAGAATGTTCATAGCAAACTTGGCGGCACGGATTGGGACGTCTCACTGGACCAGATGCAGTCGAGCTTGCCAAACCTTCAATCTGTTTCACTCGTTGTCAGCTGGTTCGGCTCCGATCTGCGCGCAGGGCAGTGCCAACTTCGCCCTCTCGTGGAGCGCACCGACAAAATCACAACACCGGTGGAATGGTCGGTCGCCGGCGAAACTCGAAGCAGCGCAACCGTCGTATCGAGCGTCGACGGGCGAGCCGCTTACGGTGGCACGCCGTCGGATCAATCCGTCATTGGTGCCATTCGTGATTTGCAATTGCGTGGCTTGTCGGTCGTCTTTTCGCCGTTCATCCTGATGGACATTCCTTCAAGCAATACGCTCTCTGATCCATACTCCAACGCCACTGCGCAGCCGGCGTATCCATGGCGCGGACGCATCACAGCGTCACCCGCTCCGGGCCGTCCTGGTTCCGCCGACAAAACCATCGCAACACAAACCCAAGTCGCAGCATTTGTTGGCACATCCCAGCCCGGAGACTTCAGCGTCGCCGGTGATACGGTCGTCTATACGGGTGCCGCTGAGTGGTCGTTCCGACGCTTTATTTTGCATTACGCGCATGTGTGCGTTGCAGCCGGCGGTGTCGATGCTTTTGTTTTGTGTTCAGAACTCCGAGGCCTGACCACCGCGCGTGGCAATGGCAACACCTACCCTTTCGTTGCTGCACTTGTGCAACTGGCGGCTGACGTCCGCAGCATCCTCGGGCCGGCAACCAGACTCATCTATGCCGCCGATTGGTCTGAGTACTTCGGCCACCATCCCAGTGACGGCAGCAATGACGTCACTTTCCATCTTGATCCACTCTGGTCATCAGCCAACATTGATGCCATCGGCATCGATATCTATTGGCCGCTCGCCGATTGGCGCGATGGGACGTCCCATCGTGACGCGACAGACGGTGTCACATCTCCACATGATCTCAGCTACCTGAAATCCAATATTGGCGCGGGCGAAGGTTTCGATTAGTACTACGCACGCCATGCGGATCGGGACGCACAAGTCAGAACCCCAATCACGGATGGCTTGGGCAAACCCTGGATGTTCCGATACAAGGACCTGAAGTCCTGGTGGACCAACCCGCATTACAATCGCATTGCAGGTGTTGAAGCGACCACAGCCACACCTTGGGTCCCGCAATCGAAGCCGTTCTGGTTCATGGAGATTGGCTGCCCCGCCGTCGACAAGGGTGCCAACCAACCAAACGTGTTTGTCGATCCCAAGAGCAGTGAGTCTGTGCTGCCCTTTTACTCATCCGGCGCGCGGGACGATCTGATGCAGCGCCGCCTACTTCAGGCCATCATCGAGAGCCACGACCCCGAGCATGTCGGATACATCACCACGAGCAATCCGGTGTCGGCGCTGACCAACCAGCGCATGATCGACATGTCGCGCATGCACGTTTACGCTTGGGACGCACGCCCGTATCCAGCTTTCCCCAATAACGAAGAAACCTGGCTTGATGCTGGCCATTGGCGTGTGGGCCACTGGATCAATGGCCGGACGGCATCGGCACCGGTCCCAGGCCTGGTTGCCAGACTGTTGCAGGATTTCGGCTTCACGGACTTCGAAGCTCGCAATCTGACCGGCACTGCGGCGGGCTTGGTTCTCGACCGACTGATGTCTGCAAGGGAGGCGCTACAGCCTTTGGAGTTAGCCTTCTTCTTCGACGCACATGAAAGTCAGGGCCAGATCATTTTCCGGCCCCGGGGTGGTGGTGGCATAGCCGCCAATCTCACACTGGACGATCTTGTCGAGCCGCGGGCTGCTACCGAACTTCTGCGTCTGACTCGGGCACAGGAGACCGATCTTCCAGCGTCGGCGATGGTGAGCTACATCGCGGCAACAGGCGACTACCCGCAAGCCGTTGCCGAGGCCCGCCGCAATGCAGGCTCGTCGGGCCGCATCAGCTCTGCGTCGTTGGGCATCGTCCTCGATCCTACGGACGCTGAAGGAATTGCCGAGAGTTGGTTGTTCGAGGCTTGGGCCGCCCGCGAACGCGCGTCGTTCGCCCTCCCACCCAGCCGACTAGCCATCGAGCCCGGTGACACCGTGACGCTCAACACGGGTACCTGCACTCATACCTTACGAGTCGCAGAGGTTGGAGACCATGGCACCCGCGACATCGAAGCCCGCAGCGTCGATCGCGATGTCTATCGGGCAGCACCTGCAACAACGCGAGAAACCACTCCGCTGCAGCCCACTGCACTTGGCCAACCCCTCGTTATGTTTCTCGACATCCCGCCGGGAGTCGGCATGGATCCGCACACAGCTCTCGTTGCCGTGGCCCAAGATCCCTGGCCCGGTACGATCGCCGTGTTTCGCTCACCTGAGCAAACCGGATATACTCTTTCAACGCTGCTGGCCCGTGCCGCCACCACCGGCCTGACTGCGGCTGTGCTTACGGATGGACCAGCCAGCCGTTTGGATGCCGCAGCCGTCCTGACCGTTGTGCTTGATCGCGGGATCTTACAATCCGTCACACAATTGGCACTTCTTGGCGGCGCCAATACTGCAGCTGTCGAAGTCGCGCCCAACCGCTGGGAAATCCTGCAATTCCAATTCGCCACGCTCGTTGCCCCGAGGACCTACCGCTTGACCAATCTCTTGCGTGGCCAACGCGGGACCGAGCACCTGTTGGGGGTGTCAATTCCTGCAAGTGCGCGGTTTGTGATTGTCGATGATGCGGTTCGCCCGCTCGCGCTTGCACCCGACGACGTCGGCCTCACACTCAATTGGAAAACGGGTCCAGCCAGTCGCGACATCGGTGACACCAGCTATGGCACCAGCACTCAACGCTTCACCGGCCAGGGCCTCAAGCCCTTTTCGCCGGTCCACATTCGCCCGATGCGCACAGCTGCCGGTGACCTGACGCTAACCTGGGTCCGACGCACCCGGCTCGACGGCGATAGCTGGGAAACCATCGACGCACCGATAGGCGAGACCTCTGAACTCTATGAGATCGACATCCTCGCCGGCAGCACCGTGCTGCGCACACTGACCGCCATTTCGCCGACCGTCGGTTACTCCGCTGTCCATCAAACCGCCGATTTCGGCAGTCCGCAATCCACTGTCACGATCCGCATCGCACAGGTCAATCCTGGCATTGGCCGCGGTCATGCACGGACCCTCATCCTCTAACACCAGGTCGCCAATGTCAGACTCATTTCAACCCGCATGGCTTGGCCATGCCTGGGACCATCTCGGTGTGCTCGAAGGCCCGGGAGATAGCAACAACCCGCGCGTCGTCGCGCTTTACCGCGATGCAGGTCACCCCGAAGTTCGCAGCGACGACGTCGCCTGGTGCGCAGCTTTTGTCGGGGCCTGCCTTGAACGGTGCGGTCAGCGTTGCACGCGCTCCCTCCTCGCTCGATCTTATCTCGATTGGGGAGATGCCATCGACACACCACGATTCGGTGCAATCGCGATTTTCTCACGTGGCCAGAATCCGGCGCAAGGTCACGTCGGCTTCGTCATTGGCACAACGACTGATGATATTATTCTATTGGGTGGCAATCAAACCAATGCCGTCACAGTCGACACTGTCGCGCGTGATCGTTTGCTGTCGATCCGCTGGCCCAGCTCGTCGTCGACGATTGATCCGCTCCCTGCCGAACGACCCATTGACCTTTTCACGAATGCGCTCGATCACGTGCTCGAGATGGAGGGTGGCTACACTGACGATCCGCATGACCCTGGTGGTCCGACAAACCTCGGCATTACTCTCGCCACGTTCGCTGCATGGCGCTCAATCACAATATCTGCTGACACTTTCGGCACGTTGAAAGCTGAACTCCGTCGTCTCGACCGCGCCACTGCCGCTGAGATTTACCGGGTTCGGTATTGGCGGCGTTGTTCAGCTGACGACCTCCCGCCCGCGCTTGCCCTCATGCACTTCGACGCCGCGGTCAATCACGGTGTCTCGGGTGCAGCCCGGATGTTGCAGCAGGCCTGTGGAATTGAGATCGATGGTGACATCGGCCCTGATACGCTCGCTGCCGCCCGATCAATCGCACTGCCCTCACTGATCGCTGCTTACGCCGAAATCCGCATCGCCCGCTATCGCGCCCTTCCGCATTTCTGGCGTTTTGGCCGCGGCTGGCTCAGCCGTGTCGAGAAAACCCGCGCCGCCTGCGCACCACTCCTTTTACTTCAATCCCCCGATTCACAGGACCACTCCATGACCACGACCACAACCACGCCTTCAACTGACGTCTCACCGAAATGGTGGGGCAACTCAAT
>JAYSUN010000529.1:0-9492 GCA_043719045.1 Hyphomicrobiaceae bacterium
GCAGTGTTTCATCGGGCGGTAGCCGTGACACAGCTCGTGATCCTGCTGATATCCAAATGGACCAGATTCGAGACCTGCTGTTCGGTCAGTTCAGGACCGAACTGGCTGGTCGGTTTGCGGCCATTGAAAGTCGGCTGACAGCCCTTGAGCGCCAGCTGGCCGCTGCTCGGGCCGAAGATGAGGCGGCGCGTAAAGCATCCCTGGATGCGTTGGCGAAGGGCGTTGCCACGCTTGGCGACCATATTCGCCTGATGGCAAAATCGTAAGTTCGCCGACGAGATCCAATCATGACGACGACCAGTGTGACCCGCCTCAAAGAGTTGTTGTTCGATACCGAAAGTCAGCGCCTTGCCGACCTGCAGCGGCGCCTCGAGGGATTGGATGCGGCGGAAACGGCTCGGTATACTGAAACCACGCAACGTCATAGCGAGCTGAACCGCCGCGTCGAGCAGGTCTTTGATCGGGCGGGAACCGAGGAGCGGCTACAGAAAAGCGTCGCCGCGATTCTCGATGGTGCATTCCGAGACGCTGAGATCAACAAGCACGAGCAGCTCAGCCAAGCGGTGGCACCGTTGGTCGTCAAGACCATCAAGTTTGAGCTGAAAAACAGTCAAGACGAGATGGTCGATGCGCTTTACCCGCTGACCGGCAAGTTGGTGAAACAGTACGTCAACGCCGAGATGGCGCGGTTGATGGCGGATATCAATCGCAAGCTCGGTGGCGGTGGCGGTCAGCCGTCGGACCTAGAGGCGAGGGCGAAATCACTAAATGTTTCGGTGGCCGAACTGGTGTTGTCAGAAACGCAGCAGCTCAAGGTCGACGAGTTGTTTCTCGTCCGCCGCGGCTCCGGTGATCTCGTCGCGCATTGGGAGCGACCGGAACCTGGCACCGCAGCGACGTCAGGCGCCAAGATTGGCTCCAATCGGGATGCCCTGATCGCTGGATACCTGTCGGGCATTACAGCGTTCTCGGAGGAAGCTTTCGACGAGAAAAAAGGCTCGTTGCGCGCGATCGATATGGATGGCGAGCGGATCTTTGTCCGGGCGTCACCGGCCTATCTGTTGGCCGCGCGTTGTTCGGGAAGTGCACCTCAAACCGTTGAACACGTCATCAATGAAGAGTTCGTGCGCGTGGTTGGCAATTACAAGCAGGCACTCGCCAAGCCGACATCGGCTGAGGACCAAACTGAGATTGATGTTCTGTTGCCCAACCTCGCAAGCTCATTCGAGACGCGATTTGGCGAGGAACGGGCGAAGTTTGAGCAACGGGCTGCGATGGCTGCAAAGCCTGCCGGTTTTGGTCGATTGTATGCCTTGGCCGCTGGCATGATGTTACCATTGCTGGCCTGGGGCGCCTGGTCGATGTGGCAAACGATGGAGACGACACGTGTTCATAGCGCGGCGATGCGGGTCATTTCGTCGACTCAGGAACTGCGCGGTTATCCGGTACAGCTCGATGTGGAACGCGGCGGCAAGGCGATGACGGTGACCGGTTTGATGCCAACTGCCGAAGTCCGCGAGTCTGTTTTGAAAACGCTGCAGCGTGATCTCTCGGGCACAACCGTGCGCGACCAATTCGGTTTGCTGCCGCAGGCAACGGTCGTGACCGTGGCAGTTGCTCCGTCGCCGATGCCACCGTTCGAAGTATCGCTGGAATATCAGAATTTGGTGCGCGACCTGGCTTTGGCGCGCCAACATACGAGGGAAACGTCTGAACGCGTCGCCGGTCTCGCCCCCGTGTCCGGCCAACTGATCGCCTTGCAGTCAGAGATTCAAAAACTGAACCAGCGGATCGATGCTCTGCCGCCGCCGGTTGCTCCAGTAAAACTAACACCCCGCGAGGAGTTGGACCAATTTGTGCGCTCGAACGCGCTGTTCTTTCTGAATGGCGTCGATCTGGTTGATGAAGCCCGTGCAGCAACGCTGATTGATCAGCTGGTGGCGCTGTTGGCGAAAACGGACAATGTTGTGCGCATTGTCGGTTACACAGATGAGCGCGGCCAGCCGGCTGCGAACAGCGTGATTGCCCAATCGCGCGCGGATCGCATCGCACAGATGTTGATCTCGCGTGGTGTCGCTCGTGAGCGCTTGGTTGCGCTTGGCCGCATTGGCAGCACTGATCTCAGTCGCAACAATGGTCCGGGCAGTCCGAACCGTCGTGTTGTGTTTGAGACAGGCTATATCGGTGAACCTCTCAATCCATGATCTGTAGCAAGACATGACTGTGCGCAAGAAAATCATGCTGATCGGTCAGATCGGGGTTGGCAAAACATCGTCGATCCGGCGGTTGGTGTTGGGTAAGTTCGATGGCGTCTACAAGGGTACACTGAGTTTTGATCTGTACACTTACACGGTGACTGGCGCTGGCCCGAATGGTGACCAGGATGTGCCTCTGGTGATCTGGGACTCAGACGGCGATCTCGGCGCCAATGTCTTTCGTCACCCCAACATGCACGGCACCTCGGCCGCGTTGATCCTGGGTGATGTGACGCGACCAGATACCTTCACGGCAATGGCGAACTTAGCCCGCGGCTTTCGTGAGCATTTTCCCGGCCGCTACGCAGCCCTGGTCTTGAATAAAATCGATCTGATCGAAGGCGAAGTTCCAGTCCCTACGGAACTCCAGCCACTGGTCGATACAGGGATGCCCGTGATTAAGACGAGCGCTCGCAACGGCGACAATGTCGACAGGGCGTTCCGTGGCGCGGCTACGTCGATACTACGTCGGGAGTAAACACCGTGTCGCCCCCGCGCCAGGTCCCGCCCGCAGACACGATCTTCAACGAGGATCAAGCGCTGGCGGCTGCGGCTCGTCTGTTGGCTCAACGAGGTATCTTCGGCGCTGTCTGGCTTGATCACGCGATGGTCGCACGACACACGCTTGGATCTCTGGCGGCTGGGGTTGTGATTGGTGAGCCGATTACGGAAAGCCTGCTTGCGTTGGTTGGCCAAGAGGACGCCATTGAGGCGCTCAAGGCCGCTCCAGATCAGTTGGTGGCTGTGACAAACATCTCGTTACTGAGTGGTGTTGATCTCACGCCCAACACACGCATGAACATCAGTCTGTATTGGCAGCAGCTGACACAAACCTACCTGGTTGTGATGGACCGTGTCATCGCGTCGAATGTAGCCGAGACAGCACTCGAGAATGAAATCAAGCAGCGCCGGATCCGGGATGAGGATCTCGCGCGCGTCAATCTCCAGCTGGAAGAATTTGCCTATGTCATCTCGCACGATCTGAAAGCGCCGTTGCGTGCCCTGCGATACTACAGCGGTGATATCACAGAAGCCTTGGCTACTGACGAACCGGACATTGAGGCGGCCAAGACTGCGGCACAGAATGTGATGACGGCGACGCGCCGGATGTCGAACATGCTGGTTGGTCTGCTCGAGTACTCGCGCATCAGCCGCCAGCATGAGGCTATCGAGCAGGTTGAAACCGGCAAGCTGGCCCACGAAATTGTTGCAAGTTTGGCCATCCCGGACGAGATGCAGGTCACGGTCGAGGGGGATTGGCCGGAGCTGCGTTCGGCGCTGGTGCCGTTGGATCTGGTGCTGCGGAATTTGATCGACAATGCCATCAAGCACCACGATCGAGACACTGGTCATATCCGAGTCTGGTGTGAAGTGGCCGAGACGTATGTGGTGTTTGTGGTGGCAGACGATGGGCCCGGGATTGATCCGGAATGGCAGCAAGCGATTTTTCAGCCGTTCAGTCGCATTGATGACAGCAGAAACCCGGAGAGTAGCGGTATTGGCTTGGCGCTGGTGAAACGGACACTTGAAAGTGCTGGTGGTCGTATCGAAGTGCGTTCCGATCCGTCGGTGTCGCGTGGCACTCAATTCCGCGTGACATGGCCGAAGCGCTAAGGCCGCGCCTCAAGATTTGATGAAACTATCGCGGCTTGCGAGCAGGGCGCCAGCAGTGATCAGCAGTGCCGCTAACCAGACGATGCTGTTGGCAACGCCGAGGCCGAGCGCTGCCAACAATATGGTCGAGATCAGAGGCGTGATGTAGGAGGCAACGCCAAGCAAGCGAATGTCGCCGTGCTTCATGCCTTCATCCCAGATGTAAAAGGCAATCCCGACAGGGCCGAGGCCAGAGCCGATGATGGCGGCCCACGCGAGCGCACCGGTTGGCCAGATAAAAGTTTCGAGGAGCGCGTGCAAGACAGCCGCACCGACAGCCGTGGCTGCACAAAAGCCGGTCACGGCACTGGATGGGACGGCTGCAAACAGGCGTGCAGTGACCGAATAGCTCGACCAGATGAAGGCTGACAGAAAGGCCGCTGCAATCCCCAGCGCCGAACCCGCGAACTCGGGTTTGCCGGACCCGCTGAGCAGAATTGCACCGACACCGAGCAGACCGAGCAACGCCCCGACGATATGCCACCACTTCAGGCCACTGCCGCCGGACGAGGCGGGCAAGAGGCCGCTGAATAGAACGATCAGGAGTGGCCACAGATACATGATCAGCGACACCTCGATGACGGGTGCTGATTGAATGGCGTAGAAGTAGCAAACGTGGAAACCAAGCAATCCATAGATGCCAAGCGCCCACGCCCGCCATGGCACAGCTCGCAATTCAGACAACGGGATGCCGTTGAGCCGCGACCAGACGAGACCCACAAATGTCCCGACTGTGAATGTCATGGCCGCCATTTGAAATGGCGGGATTTTGCCCGACAGAATCGACAACGTCGCGAGCAAGCCCCACAAGATGACTGCGCCCAGTCCCAGCAGTGTCGCGCGGATGGATGGCTGAGTAAGTGACACGGTCTCCGCGCGGTCCATGGCCGTCTACTCCATCGATCGCTTGTCGACGACGCGGCGGGCTTTACCTTGGCTGCGTTCGACGCCGCCGGGTTCAAGAACGCTGACCTTGGCGGACGAGCCGACGTTGTCTTTGACCAAGCGAGCGAGGTGGTCGCCCGCGGCTTTGCGGGTCTCGACGCCCGTTGCATCGGGTGCGGCTTCGACCAGAATTTCCATTTCATCAAGCCGGTTCTCGCGCGTCAGCACGACCTGATAGTGACCCGCCAGACCTTTGACCCGAAGGATCTGCTCTTCGATCTGGGTCGGAAAAACATTGACCCCGCGGATGATCATCATGTCGTCCGAGCGCCCCGTCACCTTTTCCATCCGACGCATCGTGCGCGCCGTGCCCGGCAGCAGGCGGGTCAGATCGCGCGTGCGATAGCGGACGATCGGCATCGCTTCTTTGGTCAGTGACGTGAAGACCAGTTCGCCCCTTTCGCCATCGGGTAGAACGCGGCCGGTTTCTGGATCGATGATTTCGGGATAGAAATGATCCTCCCACAGATGCAAGCCATCTTTGGTCTCGACGCACTCACACGCGACACCGGGGCCGATGACTTCCGACAAGCCATAGATGTCGATCGCGTGCATATCAAAGGCGCGTTCGATCTCTTCGCGCATGCCGGTGGTCCACGGCTCGGCACCGAAGATGCCGACTTTGAGAGATGTCTTGCGCGGATCGAGGCCCTGGCGTTTGAATTCGTCGAGGATCGACAACATGTAACTCGGCGTGACCGTGATGACGTCGGGTTTGAAATCATTGATCAGCTGCACTTGCCGCTCGGTCATGCCGCCGGAAATCGGCACCACGGCAATGCCGAGTTTTTCGGCGCCATGATGAAGTCCAAGCCCGCCTGTGAACAGACCGTAGCCATAGGCGTTGTGCAGCATCATGCCTCGGCGTGCGCCGGCCGCCCGCATGGAGCGCGCGACAACGGTGGCCCAAGTGTCGACATCCTGTGCGGTGTAGCCGACCACCGTGGCTTTGCCAGTCGTGCCCGACGACGCATGGACGCGGGATAGCTTGTCGCGTGCCACGGCGAGGAGGCCAAACGGGTAGTTCGCGCGCAGATCGCTTTTCACGGTGAACGGAAAGCGCGTGAGATCGTCGAGGGATTGCAGATGCTCCGGTCGAACTCCCGCCGCATCAAAAGCCTGGCGATAGTGCGCGACATTGTCATAGGCATGCCGGAGCGACCATTTCAGCCGCGCCAATTGAATGTCACGGATGACCGGGATCGGCGCGATCTCAATCGGTTCAAGCTCAGCATGCTGCGGTTTTAGATCGAGCATAGCTGCGGTCTCTTCATGCAAGACACGTGTGGTGCAGAGTCCCGGGGACGGTCACTTGGGTTGGGCACACATGAACGGCGCCCCCGGTTTTGCTGGGCTGTCGTTTTACTCAGCTGTGCGGATGCCGGCTGGGCCGCCCTTTGTCTTGATCACGCCGACCTTGTTGAGCGACTTACTGGTGATGCCCGCGAAGCTGAAGACCTGGATCTCCTCTTCGACCATGCATTGGGCCAGAATTTTCTTGCTGTTGGATGACCAGGCAATGCCTTGGCACCACTTACCGATTTGGACTTCGGCGAGCTTGTTCAGCTGGGTTCCCGTGCGGGCGTAAATCTGTAGCAGGCCCTGCTTGTTAAAGTAGGGTGAAGTTTCCGGCTTGTTCGAACCGTTCATGACAGTGACTGCGACCAACTTGCCGTCAGGCGACATCTTGATGCCCTCCGGGGTTTGGCCGACAGTGATGGTATTGACCACACGCGGCGGGTTCAATTTCATATCGATGACAGAGATGGTGTCACTGTCACCATTGCCACGGCCGATGTTGGCAACGACTGCGACGTCACCCGCTCTTGCGATGTCCATGCCGTAAGGGCGTAGGCCCGCATTCATGTCGCGTTTGGCGTACTCGACCTTGGTGCCGTCAATCGTCAGGACCGCAATTTTGTTGGCGGTTTCGCCGTCCAGCGTGACGAAAGCTTGCTTGCCATCGGGCGTGAACGAAACGGCGCTCGGGCCGGAGTTCGGATTGCCGAGCTCGACTTTACCGGCGGCGGTGACCGTTTTGCCGGCAATCGTGAAAATCGAGACGGTGCCTTCTGCGCGATTGGCGACGAGGGCGAGGGTTCCGGCCTTGTTGAACGAGACGCCGGCGGCACCTTTGCCTGCAGTGAGCGTGGCGATGACTTTGACTTGTACCGGGGCTGGGGCTGCTTTGCTGACCAGCGCTTTGCCGCGCTCGACCAGAGTCGGTGTGGCGGTCGTCAGGTCGATCACGCTGACAACATCATTTGGGATGCGCTTGGTGCCATCGGCGGGGTCATATTTTTCGGCTGCTGTGACCAGGGCGATGCTACCGTTCGGCGCGACGGCGACCGAGGTTGGTGGACCGGCGACGCTGGCAGGCGCCTCAAATTCAGCCACGATTTTGGGCGGATTGGCACTGAGTTCGATGATGGTGATGGTGTCCTTGCCATCCTTGACAGTGGTGGCAACGCCGTTGACCAGTTTGACTTTGCCGTCGTTGGCTGAGACCGCAAACTCGGCAGCAGCAGGCGTTGCAGCTAGTGCCACCACAACGGCGGCAAACGCGATAGAACGCATTCAAAGTCCTCCCAAAAGAGCTAGAACGTCCCGCGACGCTACACCGGGAGGTGCTGCCTGCCAATTGCAGTTTACAAGCAAGTTGGCTGATGAGGGTGCGAATGACCGTCAGGCCCCACGTTGGGCTCCACATCAGGCCAATAGAAAACCCGGCCCCGCATGTTCGCAGGCTGCCGGGCTCAATGTGTGAAGTCAGTGCGGCGTTCAAGACTGTGCGGCAAAGATCAGGCGGGGCTGGCGTTCTTTTCGAGAAACTTCACAGCGTCACCGACGGTCTGAATTTTCTCGGCGGCATCGTCTGGAATTTCACAGCCGAACTCTTCCTCGAACGCCATCACCAATTCAACTGTATCCAAGCTATCGGCGCCCAGATCGTCGATGAAGCTTGCGCCAATAACCACCTTTTCGGCTTCGACGCCCAACTGATCGACCACGATTTTCTTCACGCGGCTTTCGATGTCGCTCATTCCAATCCCCTGGAGGCTAGACGCCTTCACTGCTCGTCACTGATATGATGCACCACATGTCTACGCGGCGCTGTTAAACCTGTTTACCCGTTGGCGGCTCTACCGGGGCAATCGATTCGCCTCAAGTCGAGCCACCCCAGCCTGTGGTCAAAGCGGCGAACTTTCGCAAGCACTCCTCTCGTCGACCGGCCGCATGTCACCATGCGACAAACTGACTGAGGCAGGCGGTAACACAATTCGATCGTCAAGACCAGAGTTGCAGATTGCCGCTGCGCAACGGTCCTTGGCGTGGTTAATCGGCGGCCATATCTGCTGAATTGGGGGCAGCCAAATCATGGCGGTCTTGATGGCATGACGTGTCACGTGTGCACGCCGCGTTCTTGGACCCGGAGCAGGCGGGTGAAAAGGGCGGCTGTCCCGCAGGCTGCGTGTGAGATAGTCTTAACCTGCGCTGTGACGGGCGGGGGGACACATGGATTGGCTGACGGATGGATCGATGCTGACGGCCGCGTTCTGGACCGGCGCCGTGGCCTTGCCGGCGTGGTTTGTCGGTGTGGCCGGCGTGCTGGCAACGATCGGCATTTTAGATCGGCTGCTGGTGCCAAGTCTGCGCTGGGCATTCAAGCGACGGGCGAACAGGGCGATCGAAGAACTCAACACGCGCTTGCATCTGCGCATTCAGCCGTTCAAGCTGACCAAGCGCAAGGCGCTGATCGACCAGCTGCGCTATGATCCAGAAGTGCTGGCGGCCGTCGAACAGTACGCCAAAGAGCAGGGTGTTCCGCGGGATGCCGCAATGGACCGGGCACGGCGATATGCCCGCGAGATCGTGCCGTCCTTCAGCGCGTACACGTATTTCCGGGTCGGAACGCGGCTCGCCCGACGCGTGTCCCAGAGCTTGTACCGGGTGCGGCTTGGCTATGCCAACGAAGCTGCTTTGCGCGCTGTCGACCCGAACGCATCCGTGGTGTTCGTGATCAATCATCGCTCGAATATGGATTACATCGTGGTGACGTATATTGCGTCGCCCGCGGCGGCTCTGAGTTATGCGGTCGGTGAGTGGGCACAGATCTGGCCGCTGAACTGGTTGATCCGCTCGATGGGTGCCTACTTCATCCGACGCAATTCGAAGGACCTGCTGTACCGCAAACTGGTGGCGCGCTACGTGGCGATGGCGACCAACGCCGGCGTCGTCCAAGCTGTGTTTCCGGAAGGCGGTTTGTCACGCGACGGCACGTTGCGGCCGCCAAAACTGGGCCTGCTCGCCTACATGGTCCAAGGCTTCGACCCGCAGGGCGCACGGGATGTCGTGTTCATCCCGGTCGGCGTCAACTATGACCGCACCCTGGAAGATCGTAATTTGACCGCAGCAGCGGCCCTGGCGCCCGGCGAAGAGCCGCGGTTCAAATTCAGTCCGGTGGTTTTCTTGAGTTATTTGGTCAAGGCCGGTGGCCGGAAACTCGTGGGTCGATGGCACAAGAATGGGTATGCCTGTGTCAGTTTTGGCGAACCGCTGTCGTTGAAGGGATACTTGGGGGAACGCGGCGTGGATTTGCGACCGTTGGACGATGCAACGCGGCACAAGGAAATTGAAC
>JAYSUN010000530.1:0-3332 GCA_043719045.1 Hyphomicrobiaceae bacterium
TTCGTTGGGACATAAAGTAACTGGATATTGTTGACGCAGCATCTTCTCCGAAAACCGGTACGGACCACTTTTCGGGATGCTGCTTTCTCTGACGCAGCATCTTCTCCGAAAACCGGTACGGACCACTTTTCGGGATGCTGCGAGACAAATTCCGGGCGCAAGCCTGGAGTGAGACCAATGGACAGGCCGCTCGCGTGAGTGGCCTGTCCGACCCGGACCAAACCGCAGACAGCGGCCTTGGTTTCGTTTGTTCCGATCCGCGGCCATTTGTACGTGCCCGGATTTTATCCTGCTGGTTCCTTGCGTTGGCGCGGTGTCACAACCGTCCAGGATGCGTCCCGAGAACGCTCGATCCCCAGCCTCCCGCACAAGCGGCTTCCGGTCGTTTCGGCACTGCGACAATTCATTGTCCGGGCCGTTGGCGTGTTTCAAGTCGCGCAACGTGTGCGCATCCGGTGACCGAGGGATCAAGGCTCATGACATCGAAATTTGCATCTATTGCCATCACGGCATTGCTGGTCACGGCCGCGGCGGCATTGCTGCCCGCTCAGGCCGCCGATATGTCTGGTGGCGCACCTGGCTCCATGAAAGATCGTGGCGCGGGCGGAATTCCGGTTCCGGCACCTGTCCCCTATGAAGAGCACTTCAAATACTACATTGGCACCGGCATCGGATGGACTGCGTTCAGCTCGGGCAAGCTTGGCCTTAACGCCACCGCTGGCATCGACGGTCCCTCGATCCCAGGCTACGGTGACATGAGCGGCCCAGCGGTCTTCAGTCTCACGGCAGGCCGCTATTTGACACCGTCGATCCGGATGGAGCTTGGCCTTGACGTCCGCACGACGCAGAAGCCGATCCGCGGTGCGACCCAGACCTATAGCGGTCGCGTTACGGCACAGGATACTTATGCCCCAGTGCCAGGCGTCACGACCATCGGCACCAACGTTTATGATGTGACTCGCACTGAGGACATCAAGTTGGCCAACCATACCTTGATGGTCAACGCTCTGTACGACCTCAACCGCGGCGGCCGCTTCGTGCCTTATGTTGGAGCGGGCGTCGGCATTGCCCTGCGCACGGTCAATCGCGCGACGTCCGAAACAGCGACCTGCGTGACCGGCTCGAATATCGATGATCCTACGGTTTATGGCCCTGGCGTCGTCCCGCCGTGCCGCAATCTGACTGTGCTGGGTGCCGGCGCCCACAGTTATTCGCATGTCGACTCGGCGACCGGGTGGGGCCTGGCTGCATCGCTGATGGCGGGCGCAAGCTATAATCTGTCGGAGCGCACGCATCTGGACATCGGCTATCGGATGCTGTGGCAGGGCGGCAAAGTTGCCGTCACCGGCCAATCGCTGAATGGCGTCTCCGTCCTGAATGTCGGCAGCCGCCTGGACCACGAAGTTCGCACTGGATTGCGCTTCGACCTCTGGTAACTGCGGTCGAGCTTGACCGCGACGACCGATTTGGCGGGCCACGGTTCATCCGGCGGCCCGCTTTATGCTTTTTCTTGCACAGTCGCCTTTACCACGGCGCCATCGAGCCAACCGCCAGCCGTGCTCCTGCCCTATTCCGGCCGCGATGTCAGCACCATAGGAGATTACCAGTCGTTAACTTTCAGTGGTTAACGTTGGCATACCGGGACGATCGATCGACCGTGCGGGGGAGCGCTCGAGCAACGCTGTTGCTGGGTCAGTCGTACGGAACCTCGACATGAGTTTTCGGGTGTTTGAATGGGGATGTACGTCTTGCTCGGCCCAATCCGTTTGCATCTGAAGGGGTTTGCACTTGCAGGTGCGATCGCGGCTGGCATGGTCGGGCAGAGTTCGTCTCAGTTAACGGCGGCCCTCGGCGATACGCGGACGCTGTCGTTTTACAACATTCACACCAAAGAGACGACGAGCATCCTGTTCAAGAAGGACGGCAAGCCGGTTGCTGGTGCGCAAGACAAGCTCGACTGGACGCTGCGGGATTGGCGGCGGAATGAAAAGACGACGATGGACCCAGCGCTATTCGATCTGCTCTGGGATATCCACACCGAGCTTGGCTCCAGGGAGCCAATCCATATCATTTCAGCTTATCGGTCGCGTGGCACCAACGAGATGCTGCGCAACACATCGGGCGGGCAGGCAAGTGAAAGCCGACACATTCTCGGCAAAGCCATCGACGTTCACTTTCCCGACATCGAGGTCAAGCGCATCCGGTATTCCGCACTGATCCGCGAAAAAGGCGGTGTCGGGTATTACCCGACGTCGGCGCTGCCGTTTATCCATATTGATACGGATCGAGTTCGTGCGTGGCCACGCCTGCCGCGAACGGAGTTGGCGCTTCTGTTTCCAAATGGCCGGACTCAACATCTGCCAGCTGACGGCGGACCGATTACAGTGGACGATGTCCGCGCAGCGCAAGCCCAAAATCAAAAATTAACGGTTGAGCTGGCCGCTTATCACGGGTTCCGTCGAGAGCCGAAAATGCCAATTGCACTGGCGGATTCCGCTGCGGTCGGGTCGCGATCGCCAGCACAGGTGATGGCTCGGCCTTTGGCATTGGCTCAAGCTGAACCTCGCTTGGTTGAAGCACCTCGCGTCATCGACCGTCCCTCACGCTTGACAGGACCGAGCGCGAATGATCGCCAAAAACTGGCTGAGCTGATGAAGCTCGCATCACTCGATCCGGTACCGACCTTACTGCAGACACCACAGCCCGCGCGGCGTCCGACTGCGTTCGCCTCGGCTGCGGCTCTGCCAAGCCTGACGGGCACGCGGATCCTGCCGCCTGCTGCGACGGCTGCCGCCCCAGCGCAGGTCGCCGCGATTGAACCTGCCGTCACGGCTGGCACGCTGAGCGACTTCATCCGAAGCGGTTTTGGCCGCGGATTTGTTGCAGCCGCTGTGTTCGACGAGGAACATCCGGACGAGCTGTCCTATCGTCCGTTCCCGATTGCGCCGTTGATGACTTTGACTGCGTCACCTGATGATCCAGCACTGGCCAAGCTGTTGCATCCGGACGTGGCCAAGACCTTGGATATGCTGGATCAGGCCGGGTCGGCCCCACCGATGCGTTTGCGTCCGACCACGCAAGTTGCAGCGCTCTTGTGGGCGCAGCAGTTCAAGGGCGATGCCGTCAGCGCCAGCACGTTTACGCACGACGATGCTGCGAGTTCGACCGTTGCCAATCGAAAAGTCCCGACCTCAGCGCGTTGATTGGCGCGTTGATGTTGCCTCTCATACCAGCCCGCAGAAATCTTGACTCTTTCCTTACGGGGACTGCGGGCTGGTATTCTCTGTTCTTGGCGCGCGGCCACCCGGCCAGCCCCGCGCGCGGATACCAAT
>JAYSUN010000054.1:0-6418 GCA_043719045.1 Hyphomicrobiaceae bacterium
GCCGCTGTGGCGCAGGACACCAAAGTCGACAACTTCGAGGCTTGGCCACTTTTAAAAAGTACCTTCCCCTCAACTGGAGGCGGTGGCATGATGATCAAAGGCTACGACCCGGTGATTTCATCCGGTAAATGTATCACGACTTTCATGGCCGTTGCTCCTGGGCCGGATCCAGCCGTTTACACCAGCGTGATTGAGTTTGAAGCGGTGCCGATCGCAGGCGGCACGTTGTGCCAGAACGGTAAATGGCGCTCGTTCGATGGCACGTCGTCCGGCACCACGCCCTATCGAGTGTTTTTCAAGGACGGCACGTTTCGCGGTTCTCCGTAAGGCAATGACATTTGCCTCTGGTTCATTTGGCCTATGATTTGGTAGGGTGTCGGTAACCGGCATTGCCGGACGATCATGGGAGCGATGACGAATGCGTAATCGGATGATGGCGGCGATCGGCCTCGTGCTGATGATTGGCTTTGTGACGCCAGCCACCAGCCAAGACAGTGAAGGCGTCAAGGTCAGCCGGAAGTCGGTGTTCCGCTATGCGGTCGGCGCTGAAACCATCGAAAAGCAGGCGGAAGCCCAGTATCTCCAAATGACACGGCAAGCGTTTCAGAAACGGGCCGTTGCCGATGAGGCTGATCCGCAGCTGCAGCGCTTACGCCGAATTGCCAAAGAGCTGCTGCCTGGTGCCCAGAAGTTCAATGAGCGCGCCAAAGATTGGAAATGGGAAGTCACGTTGCTGAAGTCCGACCAGATCAACGCATTCTGTATGCCTGGCGGCAAAATCGCGTTCTTTACCGGAATTCTGCAAAAACTGCAGCTGACCGACGATGAAGTCGCCATGGTCATGGGCCACGAGATCGGCCATGCACTTTGGGAACATGCGCGTGAGCGCGCCGGCAAGCAAATGGCCATCGGCGCAGGCCGTACGATTGCAGGCTTGGTCTTTGGCCAGCTAGGTGATGTCGTTGGCGCGGGTGCGGGTTCATTGGCATCGCTGAAGTTTTCGCGCAACGATGAACTTGAGGCAGACTTGATCGGCATGGAGCTGGCTGCGCGGGCGGGTTATGATCCACGCTCCGGCATAACTTTGTGGCAAAAAATGGCTTCGGCCAACAAGGGTGCACCGCCGCAGTGGATGTCGACCCATCCATCCGGCGCGACTCGGATCGATGTTATCAAGAAGCATTTGCCAGAAGTCATGGGCCTTTACGAACGGGCCAAGGCGAAAAAGGGCTGAGGCGGTGACCGAGTCTTAGTAGAAATTCCCGGGGGTTGGTATTCGCGCGCGGGGCTGGCCGGGTGGCCGCGCGCCAAGCAAAATACCAGCCCGCAGTCCCCTAGAGCAAAGTTCAAGATTTCTGCGGGCTGGGATGGCGTGCCCAACTCACACGCCGATACAACCCGAAGCTGTGGCCCTGAATGCAGTATCGTTTACGGCATGCCCGGTCACGCTTTAACAATTGGTTTACCCTGGTTGACTAGACTCAGACGCAATCGAGTCGAAAGCGCGTGCGCGCGCCTGCCCCCGGGATTGTGCAAAGATGTTGTCGTCGCAATTTTCACCTTTCAGTCTGCCTTTGACTTTTGAGCATCGCTCATCCCGCTCGGCATCGCTCATTTTGATGCTGCTGCTGCTGGTGCCGGCTGCAGGCTCGGTGCTGGTCTTGGCCATGTTGGTTGCGACCAATGCATCCGACGTCATGATTGCGGCGCAGGATCATCCCGTCGGGGCCGTGCAGGTCGCACTCGGGATTTTGTTTTGGACGCTGCTGTTTGTCTTACCTGCCATTGTCCTGGCCTGTCGCTTTGGCCGTGACCGTACCGTTTCGATTAGCCGCACGCACGTCACCATTCAAGTCCGCTCGCCGTTTGGCAATTCAGAAGTGGTGGAACGTCTCGAAACGTATGACGGCCTGGTTCACGTTGTGCGAACATCCATATCTGCCGTTCGCCACGAGTTGCTTCTGGTACAGCGCGAGACCGGTCGCCGCGTTGTCTTTCATGTTGCCGACCGCATTGGTCGCGAGACAATCGATCAAGCCGGCCGTCTTCTCGGCTTGCCAGAAATCTCCGCTGCTGACCTTATCAATTTGAACCTGAGGCTTCCGCGACCATTCGAGGCCGCAGCACCTGTTCCAGCCATCTGACGTCAGGACACTCTCAACGATCATCGATTCGCGGACTGTTGGCGGAGCGCTTGTGAGGTCAAATGCCCGCTATCGCAGATATTTTCACCGCGTGAAGGTGCTGCAAAAATTCCGGGACACTGATGCTGAATGGAGCGCTCATCGTTGCAAGTCGGCTCAACCGAGATGCAATGGCCATCAGCATGCACCGGTGCGCGCTTTAATCAACTTATCGACCTGACTGAAGGGACTGTGTCAGCCTGCGACACATGAAGCGCGGGGTCGGCGCTTGATTGGACGTGTCATTGCGGGCAGTGTGCGCTGCACAATGTGAGACTTGCCCTTACAGTTGATCAACAAGGGGGGCTGGTGTGAGGACGGATTGATGACGGCGACAGTACCGAAGGCCTACGCTTTCGAAGAACTCACGATGGGCCAAGAAGCACAACTTGTCCGCGCCGTAACGCAGGGTGACATCGAGGGTTTTGCACGTATAACGGGTGATTATAACCCAGTGCACCTAGATCCCGCATATGCTGCGACCACGGCGTTCAAAACCACGATCGCACACGGCATTCTGACAGCGGGCTACGTCTCAGCGATTTTTGGTACTGATCTGCCTGGACCAGGATGCATCTATGTCTCGCAAACCCTCAACTTCCGCGCACCAGTTCGCGCGGGCGACGAGGTTGTTACAACGGTCCGGATCGTCGATTTGATACCGTCCAAGAAGCGGGTCCGCTTTGACTGTGTCTGCGTCGTTGGGGGCAGGACGGTTCTTGAAGGCGAAGCGATCCTGATGGTTCCCGGTCGAGCCTGACGATAGCTTCCGGCCATACGATTGCCACCACCGCCACACCGTTGACACCGTAAAAACGTCATCGTGACGACTTGTCGGGTGATCAGTCACGGGCGAATCAAAACTGAAGGATCTCTCGATGCGTTTCGACCTTACCACGACGTCTGCCGTTGCCGGCGCTTGCACAGCAGTGTTCGCGATGGTTTTTGCAGCGGTGCCAGTTCAGGCTCAAGCCCGAGTTGAAGTCGGTGTGTTGCGTTGCACCGTATCTGGTGGTGTCGGTCTCATTGTCGGTTCGTCAAAACCCCTGCGCTGTGTGTTCCGACATCGCGGCCCGAGTGAGTATTATACTGGCCGCATCACGAAGATCGGCCTTGATATTGGCATCACGCGCCAAACCGTAATCTCCTGGGCCGTGTTGTCGACGACGGCAAACATTCCAACGGCGTCGCTCGCTGGTTCCTACGGGGGCGTCACCGCAGAAGCGACAGTTGGCGTTGGGGTTGGCGCGAACGCGCTGATTGGTGGCTCGCGCCGTTCGGTCATTCTCCAGCCATTGTCCGTGCAGGGGCAAACTGGCCTTAACATCGCAGCCGGTGTTGCAGGTCTCCGCCTTTCAGCCAGCGGCTATTGATTCTGTTGGTTGCAGGTCAGAACTATGGTCGCCAACGCAGAAAGTTGGCGATGAGCGCAAGGCCGAGCGCTTGGCTCTTTTCTGGGTGGAACTGCGTACCTGCGATGTTATCGCGGCCAACCATGGCCGTAACCGTCGCGCCATGATCGGCTTCTGCGATGATCTGGTCGGGTTCCGAGCTCGACAAGTGAAACGAGTGCACGAAGTAGGCATGCTGGCCGTTTGGCCCCGTTTCGATGCCGGCAAGAAGCGGGTGCGGGCGGAGTACGTCAATGCTGTTCCAACCCATGTGTGGGATTTTGTATGAGGCATCGCGCGGGATCAGGACTTTCACGTCGCCCTTGATCCAGCCGAGGCCCTCTGTAATTTGAAACTCTAAGCCGCGATCGGCCAACAGTTGCATACCCACACAGATGCCAAGGAAAGGGCGGCCTTTCTGGCGCACCGCGTCCTCGAGCGCGTCACGCATGCCAGGGACGGCATCGAGCCCGCGCTTGCAGTCGGCAAACGCGCCGACACCGGGCAACACGATACGGTCGGCTGCACGTACCGTCAGTGGATCGTCAGTCACGACAATGCGGGTCTCATGACCGCTTTCGCGGGCGGCGCGCTCGAAGGCTTTTTGTGCGGAATGCAGATTGCCTGAGCCATAGTCGATGATGGCTGTGGTCGACATCACTTGCTCCGCCAGATCGCGGCCAAGCGACCTGCGGCCGAGCTCCGGCCCGATGTCGGATTTGGCGGCGAGGCTTTTGGGTCCGGCGGCGTGGCCTGATGAGGCGCTCGTCTGGTCGCCAAAATCGGCTGGGCCGGCAACCACGTTTCAAAGAAACGCCGCTCACAATCCAGTTGGTTGTTCCCAGACACGGAACCGATATTTGACCAACCTTTTTGCTCCAGGCTCGCTCGTTCAATCGTGTCGGCCTCATACCCAACCAGTAGATGCAGCGCAACAAACGCTGCAAGTGCCGCAAGATCGGCCATGCCAAGCCATTCGTTTGCCGCTAAAATCAGGATCGCGGCCGAGCCGTAGCCAAAGGCTCCCAACCACAACTGATGCGCCAGCAGCCAAATGGGCGCGGTCACAAATGCCGGAAAGGAAAAACCATCCTTGATGAACTGCAGCGCCTCGGCCCGATCGACCCGGTCGGACGGCGGATTTGGACCTTCGTGTACCGTGAAAGTCTGCATTCGGCCAAGGCCGAACAGGAGTTGAAAGAGCATGCGTCGCCTCAGTTGTGCGGCGGTATCAGGTCATGAGTCCACTGCAAAGCCTATCTATCTCGTTGGGCGGGCATAGCAGGCGCGACGGCTAATGGGTAGGGCGTGTGTAACACCCCGCCGCTCACGTGGTGGCGACGGCTTGGTTCCGGCTGCGCCATTGCCGGAGCACCACAGGCACCGCCATGACGGCGCCAAGCAACATTGCGGGGCGGTTGGAACTCATCACCAGCAAGGCCGCAAGGCCGAACCACACTCGCATCGATTTGCTCATTGGCGCCACGGCATAGCCAGTTAGGGCTGCTGCGAGCATGATCACGCCCGTCGCACAAGCAATGGTGACCTCGACAAAGCCAGCCCAGGTAAAGCCTTTGGTGACAATCAGCATGGCTGGCGAATATACGAATACGAACGGAACCAGCGCCTTAGCCATGGCCAAACGAAATGCCGTGTTGCCGGTCTTGAACGGATCAGCGCCGGCCATGCTGGCGGCGGCAAAAGCCGCGAGCGCGACGGGTGGCGTCACGTCGGCAAGCACTCCGTAATAGAAAACAAAGAAGTGCGCGACGATAGGTTCGACGCCGAGCAGCCCAAGCGCTGGAGCGGCTACAGTGACCATGATGATGTAGGTCGCGGTGGTCGGCACGCCGCAACCGAGCAGGATACAGACAATCGCCGTCATGATCAGCGTGAAGAACAGCGTCATCGCCTTTGCGCTGAACAACCAATCCGGGGAAACCATCCCCACGTAACCCGCCATAGTGCCGGCAAACGATGTCACGATGTTGGAGATTTTGAAGCCAACGCCTGTCAACGTCACAACGCCGACGATGATGCCAACAGTAGCCGCGGCAGCGCCGACCGAGATGGCATATTTTGCGCCGACCACGAATGCATCGCCGAGCATCGCCAGTGTTTCGACCCGATCATCGGCAGACGCCAGAAACGCTGCTGAGACGACAGCGCACGCCGCCAGTAAACCGAGCGTCACAGGTCCACTCGACAGCAGGTCGAAGCCGACGCAGGTGGCCACAATGGCTAACATGGCAACTGCCACCGGGACATTCTTCTTGGTCGTGGCGATCATGATGCAGGCGGTGATCGCCCAAAAGGCCGCAAGATAGGGCGTGTACCCAGAGAACAGGACGAGCAGAAGAATCAGCAGCGGAATGGATGTCGCCCAGTCGCGTTTGACGACCTCGCGGACGTTGGGGAGTTCATCGGGTCTCAGGCCACGCAAACCATCTTTTTTGGCTTCGAAGTGAACCTGCCAGAAGACCCCAAAAAAATGCATGAAGGCTGGCACGATCGCAGCCAGAATGATTGACTGGTATGGCAGATTGAGAAACTCGACCATCAGGAAGGCCGCTGCGCCCATGATCGGTGGTGTGATCTGGCCGCCGGTGGATGCGGTGCTTTCAACAGCTGCCGCGAAATGGCGTTGGTACCCAAGTCGGATCATCGCCGGGATCGTCAGCGAGCCAACGGTCACTGTGTTGGCGATTGACGAGCCGGAGATCATGCCGAACAGCGCTGACCCAAAGATGGAGACCTTGGCGGGACCGCCCGCATACCTGCCAGTGACGGCGCTGGCCAGATCGATGAATAAGCGACCAAGCCCGATTCGCGTTGCCATAACGC
>JAYSUN010000531.1:0-9391 GCA_043719045.1 Hyphomicrobiaceae bacterium
CATCTTGGCCTCCCTTGCATGCTTTGTTCGCATCTTACCTGCGCTTTTCGCTGCAAGTGTTTGCAAGAAGACTCACTTTTGGGCTGTTTGACGTCAAAAACACTGAAAATGCAGCCATTTTCGAGGGTGGCCGTCGCGCTGGCCGCTTGAAAACAACCGAATTGCGCTGCGGCGCAGACACTTTGAGTGATTCGCGCTTCGACAAACACGTGTCGCTAACCGCCATAAATCCAATCATAGCCTGCCATCAGCATCGCGGGCGGTGCAACGCGCAGCGTCGTATTGCGAGCCAACGCCAGCGGGCCGGACAGGTGATAGATCCGCCCATTCCGCGCAGCCGCCGCCACGACTCGGTTGGCTCGAGCCACCCTCGATTGCGAAAACGCAGCGCAAGCCGCACCTCGATCATCACGGCGCGTCTCAAGTGCATCGGCGATCGCGACGGCATCTTCCAGTGCCATCACGGCGCCTTGCGCCAGGTAGGGCATCATCGGGTGGGCGGCATCCCCAATCAACGCGATGCGGCCCTTTGCAAACGTCTTGAGTGGCGTCCGGCTGATCAGCGGCCACTGCTGCCAGGTGCGTGCTGTCCGCAGCATATCTTGGATCGCCAGCGCAAATCCCTGCACCCGCAGCGCCACGTCATCTGCCGTGAGCGCCGTTGACCACGCACCCGGGATCGTCTCACCGCGCGCAATCACAACAACATTGTGCTGCGTACCGCGTGCCACAGGATACATCACCAAATGCGCATCCGGTGCCATCCACACACTGACGACACCGCGCAGCTTTTCAGGCACCACGTCCGCCGCGAGCATCGCCCGGGCCGCAACACGCTCAGCCGGAGGCGGTTCCATTGCGTCAAAGTGATCGGTGCGGACTCTCGACCACAAGCCGTCGGCAGCAATCACGGCGGACGCCTGCAACGTCTCGCCGGAAGTCAGCGCAACCCGCACATCGTTGGCCGCAGCATCGATGACGTGTTCACTCGCACAACGGTATCGAACCTCAATCCCGGCGGCCGTCACGGCCTCCGATAGGACCCGCATCAGGTCCGCGCGATGGATCACCCAATACGGATGTCCATGGCGCTTGGCGATCCAAGCGCCCAACGGCAGTTGCGTCAGACGCCGTCCGCTCGGTCCATCATGCACGTCGATCGCATCCGGAACACTCGCGACTTGCTCGAGCGCAGACCGCAATCCGAGCCGCTCGAGCAGGGCAACACCGTTCGGGCCGATTTGGATGCCGGCGCCCTCATCGGTTGCTCCGGCCCGCCGCTCCAGCACCACGCTGCCCAAGCCACGTTGCTGCAGCGCGAGCGCCGTTGCCAGCCCTGCAATTCCAGCTCCAACAATGACAACGGGTCGGGTCACACGTGCATACAGGTCAACCAGCCATGGCAGCGATATTCACCAGGCAGTCCTTCGGGTCGGTCTCATCGGCACGCAGGCGCGCATCGAACACATACAGTGTCGAGCAATATGGGCACAGGATTTGGGTATCCATGCCCATGTCCAGAAACACGTGTGGGTGGTCAAAGGGCGCGCATGCGCCCATGCACTTCAGTTCCTTCACCCCCGTGAACACCTTCTCGACCCCAAGGTCGTTGGCGATATGCGGAACGATGGCATCGGCCATGGCGGCTTTTCCTGCTGCAAAAATACCCAGCACACGAATAGCCGCGGCCGACACAAAATGATAGTCGGTGCGTCATGTTTGCTGGCCAACTGCAATGGCCAGCCTGACCTCAGGACCTTTCATGCCCACGTTCACGTCAGACGGAATCGAGCTAGCCTTTGTCGATGAAGGACCTCGGGACGGCGCACCCATCCTGCTGATCCATGGCTTTGCCTCAAATCTTAAAACCAACTGGGTCGACCCGCTGTGGGTCAAAGCCTTGACCGGACCAACATCACATCACGGCGGCCGCCGCGTCATCGCCATCGACTGTCGCGGTCACGGCAATAGCGCCAAGCTCCATACCCAAGAAGCTTATGGTGCCCCCTTAATGGCCGAAGACGCTCGCCGCCTGCTGGATCATCTGGGCATTGCCCGTGCCGATGTGATGGGTTATTCCATGGGCGCGCGCATCACCGCTTTCCTGGCCATGAACCACCCATCTCGTGTCCGTTCAGCCATTTTCGGCGGCATGGGCATCAATATGGTCCGCGGTCTAGCCGGCACTGGCCCCATCGCTCACGCGCTGGAAGCCGATAGCATCAACGATGTCACCAATCCGACAGCGCGCACGTTCCGTGCCTTCGCCGAAGCCACCAAAAGCGACTTGAAGGCACTCGCCATGTGCATCCGCTCAGCCCGAGCTGTGATCTCAGCCGAAATGCTGTCGACCATCCAGTGCCCGGTCCTTGTCGCGGTCGGCACTGATGACATCATCGGCGGTTCCGCCACCGAGCTTGCAGCCATCATCCCCGGCGCACAAGCGCTCGAACTGCCCGGCCGCGATCACATGCGCGCGGTCGGCGACCGTAGCTACAAGGCCGGTGTTGAAGCATTTTTGCTCGCGCGCCCGTAAGGATTACGAACAGCTGCCGCCGCCGAGAACGCAAAACTTTGCGCAATGCACATGGCACAGCTTGACCCCGCCATCATCGAACATGCCGCCGTCGGCTGCGAGTGATTGCGCCAGTGTGGAGCCCATGTCGAAGCGCGCGTCGTAGGGAATGAGCGTACACGGCAAAACCGTCGGCTTAGCTTCACCTCGACGCTTGACCACCATGCGGCTGGTCGAACACATCATCTCGCTCGGGCTCTTCTTTAAAATCCCCCAGCAGGCCGTCGTGATTTCCGGCACGTCTGCATTCATGTCCATCTCAGGCAGCAGCATCAGCGCTTGATGATCGGCCGCATCGATCGGCCAGTTGCGTGCAGCGATCAGACGACCATAGCCCTCGCGTGCGGCAGTCTCAGCTTCACCCCAGCAGCTGCGACCAGCAATCGCCGTCCGGAAGCCGTTGGCGGCAAGCCAATCAAGCCCGGTGATGGCCTTGGCCCAGGTCTTGAGCCCACGCTCGGCTTCATGCAGGGCCTGCGTATGGTGATCGAGACTGACCCGCAACACCAGCTTGTCGCCGTAGGTCTCACGCAGCTTCAACAATCCAGCCTTGATCTTCGGTCGCTGCATCGGCTGCATGGCATTGGTGAGCAACAGCACGTCGAAACCGCGCGCCAGCGCATCATCCAGCATGCCCAGCATGTCTGGGTTGAGGAATGGCTCGCCGCCGGTATAGCCGATCTCGCGAGTGGCGAGACCAAGCGCCTTGATTTCGTCGAGATAGGCGGCCGTTTCCGCGCGCGAAATGTACGCCAACCGGTCGTTCGACGGACTGCTTTCAATATAGCAGTTTTGACAGGTAATGTTGCAGAGCGTGCCCGTGTTGATCCAGAGTGTGTTTAGCGAATCCAACGCTACGCTGGCGCGACGTTCGCCCTTCGCAGTAATGTCCGGATCAATGAACTTTGCCCGTGTGGGTTGGCGAGCCTCAAGGCTACGAACAGCAGTAACGGTCACGAACTTCTCCCTGCCTGGTTGGCCATCAGCTGCACGTCAGTGCGGATAGGTCGATGGTCCGCTGCAGTCTGTAACGCCCACACTTGAACTCTGCGTGAACGTTAGCAGGCCATCGCCATAGCCAATACTCACATTGCGGTTATCACCGCGTGAGCCAGTCCCACGTTGCTGGTCAAACATATAAATAAAGCTGTCTCTACGCGCCGCAGGCACCTCTCAGGCCCTTGCAGCACGGTTCGCATGACTCTACGACTAGGCTCCTGAGATTGCAGTTCGCAGTGTCTGGGGGAGCCCGCAGGGGCGCGTTTGCGTTGTATGTCTGAACACAAGAAGTTTCCCGAATTCTTCGTCACGAGCCCGACGCCGTGTCCGTATCTGCCGGACAAGGAAGAACGGAAACTGTTTACCCACCTCACCCACGACAAGCCCAAAGCCGGCATCGACCAAATGCTGACCAATGGCTTCCGGCGCAGCCAGAACGTAGCGTACACACCGTATTGCATGGATTGCTGCGCCTGCGTTTCAGTGCGGGTGGTCGGCGCGGAGTTCGCACCCGGTCGCTCGATGCGCCGCATTCAAAGCCGCAACCACGATCTCGTCATCCGCCGCCGCCCGGCCTTGCCGACGGCTGAGCAACACAACCTGTTCCGTCGCTATATCGGCGCGCGCCACGAAGGCGGTGGGATGTCAGAAATGACTGTGCTCGACTTTGCTCTGATGATTGAGGACACCATCGTCGACACGTCCCTGGTCGAATATCGCTTGCCGCCGGCGGGTGGGCCAGACACGCGCGGCAAGCTCGTGGCCGTTGCCTTGCAGGACAGACTCTCCGATGGCATCTCGCTGGTCTATTCGTTCTTTGATCCTGATTGCGCCGAACGCTCGCTTGGCACCTTCATGATCCTCGACGCGATCAAGTCGCTGGCGCCGCTTGGCCTCACCTATGCCTATCTCGGCTACTGGGTCCAACGCTCCAACAAAATGAACTACAAGGCGCGCTTCATGCCTCAGGAACTCCTCACCCCCGAAGGCTGGGTCCGCCGGCCAAGTCAGTGACGCGAGATGTCGGACGTGACCGCGCCGGCGGTTGACTCCGGCGCGGCTTGCATGGTCCGTTCGGCCCATACTCTCCGATTTCCCGGAATTTGGTGGGCCACTTGGCACGTCAAATATCCGGGATACCGTGGCGATGGGGCTGAGGAAACGGCCTGATCAGTGCCGTCGAACCATCGTGTCACCCCACCTCACCCACCGCGCGGACGTCGACAAAGCGTCCGGCGATGGCGGCGACGGCGGCCATGCCGGGCGAGACGAGGTGTGTGCGGCCTTTAAAGCCCTGACGGCCCTCGAAGTTGCGGTTCGATGTCGAGGCGCAACGTTGGCCGGGCTTCAACTGGTCCGGGTTCATGCCCAGGCACATCGAGCAGCCGGGTTCGCGCCACAGGAAACCCGCGTCCAGAAAGATCTGGTGCAGGCCCTCGGCTTCCGCCTGCTCTTTGACCAAGCCCGAGCCCGGCACGATCATCGCGTAGGCGAGATGAGCCGCCACTTTCTTGCCCTTCACCAGTTTCGCCACTTCGCGCATGTCCTCGATCCGGCCATTGGTGCATGAGCCGATCCAGATCACGTCGAGCGGAATGTCGGTGATTCTGGTGTTGGCTTTCAGGCCCATGTAATTCAGCGCACGGATGATCGATGCTTTCTTGCCAGCGTCAGCCACCTTGTCTGGGTCCGGCGTGGCGCCATCAATGGTGGTCACTTGCTCCGGTGAAGTGCCCCAGGTCACGATCGGCGGCAACGCCGCGGCGTCAAGCGTGATCACCTCATCGAAGTGCGCGCCCTCGTCGGACTTGAGCGTTTCCCAGTATTTGACCGCTGCATCCCAAGCCGCGCCCTTCGGCGACATCGGCCGTCCTTTGAGATACGCGAACGTTTTTTCATCCGGAGCGATCATGCCTGCCCGCGCGCCGCCCTCAATGGTCATGTTGCAGACCGTCATGCGCCCTTCCATCGACAGCGCACGGATAGCTTCGCCGGCATACTCGATCACATGCCCGGTGCCGCCGGCTGTGCCGATCTTGCCGATGATGGCGAGGATGATGTCCTTTCCAGTGACACCCTGGCCCAGTTTGCCATCGACTTGCACCAGCATGTTCTTGGCTTTTTTCTGGGTCAGCGTCTGTGTCGCCAGGACATGTTCGACTTCCGACGTGCCGATGCCATGCGCCAAGGCCCCGAACGCCCCGTGGGTCGAGGTATGTGAGTCACCACACACAATGGTTGTGCCCGGCAGCGTGAAACCCTGTTCCGGCCCGATGACGTGGACGATCCCCTGGCGTTTGTCGCTCTCATTGAAATACTGCACGCCAAAGTCCTTCGCATTTTTGGCCATGGTCTCGACCTGGATGCGGCTCTCGACGTCGTCGATGCCTTTGCTCCGGTCGGAAGTCGGCACATTGTGATCGACCACGGCCAGAGTTTTTTCGGGCGCTCGCACCTTGCGGTTGGTCAGGCGCAAGCCTTCAAAGGCTTGTGGACTGGTCACTTCATGGACCAGGTGCCGGTCAATGTAGAGAGTGCACGTGCCGTCCGCCTGCTGGTCGACGATGTGGTCAGCAAAGATCTTGTCGTACAAGGTCGTGGGCGTGGCTTTCGTCATGACGGCGCGGCTCCTGAAAGATGTCGGCAGCGTGATAGCGCGCTCAGGCGCGGCGCGCAAATCCGCTTGAGATACATCGAATGCCAAGTATTAACGGCACGAACGGGCAAGATCATCCCGATATACATGGGTCCGTAGACCATGAGCACCGCGGGGGATCACAATGCTGAACGAAGGCTTGCTGAACATATTTTTCGCCGGCGCCGCATTTGGCGCCGCGTCCGTCGCCCTCAATGGGCGGACACTATCGGCGTTGGTGCCGGTCGTGGTCCTGTTCGCGGTCGCCTTGGTCGTCACCGGCGGCTATTCCAGTTGGCTCGGCCTGGATTTCCTGCCATTTTTGATCCCTTGGGCCGCAACCTCTGTTCTAGGCGCTTTCGTTGGCGGACTGGCCCTGATTGCAACCGCCCCAGGTGCCCTTGCAGCACTCAAGGCAAAAGTTGCGGGCCCGGCAGATCAACCGGCACCCGACACGCACGCCTCGTAACCCAATGCCGCAGGCATTCAGAATACCCAAATCAGGCGCGCTTCGACTTCACCTTGGTCAGCGGCGGCTGCGGTTTCACCCGCGCGGTGCTGTGGCCGAGCCGGACAACGTGCTCCGTGATCGACTCGATGAACCCAGCCGAAACCGCCATGTAGGCTCCTTATTCCGAAGGCGACAGAGCCAGTTCTGCGTCCAATTGCGCCAGCAGACCGTTTCGATCGGCCGCAAAATCCTGCGCCACCCACCACCCATCGAGGCGCGCTAAAATCGCGCCAACCATCGGGCCAGGAGCAATCCCGCGGTCCAGCACATCGCGTCCGCGCACCGGAAACGTCGGCGTGTCCAACGATGCAATGACGCCCAACAGAGCGGCCCATTTGGCATCGGCCACGTCCGCATCATGCCGGCCACGTGCAACCAAGCCCGCAGCCGCCACTGCAGCCCGGCCCTCGCGATGTAGCAAGCGCCGACATGCGGGCTCATCCAGTTGCGGCGACACTTGCCGCCACAGGCGCCCGACTGCAGCAAGGCCCGTCCATTCGTGCGTCGATAGCTTGAGGCGGGTCGCCAACTGATCCGCATCTTCAGGTGTCTGAACGGCCAGGGCAGCCAGCCGTATCACTGCGTTCGGAGCGTCTCCCTCCAGCCGCTCGACAACAGCCACCTGTCGCAGATGCTGAGGCACCACGACAAGTCCGAGCAAAGGCACCCAAAACCCATGCGCGTGCATCATCTCGGCAATATCGCCAGCCCGCGGCGCCACCATGATTTTCAACACCTCAGACCGAACCCGCTCAGCCGACAAGCGCTGCAAGCCATCGCGCATTTGCCCACAAGCCGCGAGGCCTTCTGCGTCCGCAGCATCGCGCACATATTCGGCTGTAAATCGGAAGAACCGGAGAATCCGCAGATAGTCTTCGCCGATCCGCGTCCGGGCGTCGCCGATGAACCGCACCCGCCGCGCCGCCAGGTCTGCAAGTCCACCCAGCGGATCGTGGACCGTGCCATCGGCATCGCAATACAACGCATTGATCGTGAAATCGCGCCGCGCCGCATCGGCCGCCCAGTCATCCGTAAACGCGACAACAGCATGCCGCCCGTCTGTTTCAACGTCGCGGCGGAGCGTCGTTACTTCATGCGGGATGTGGCCGGAAACAACCGTCACAGTCCCATGTTGCAACCCTGTCGGGATGACGTGCAAACCGGCAGCCTTTGCCGCCGCAATGGTTTGCTGCGGCAGCGCGGGAGTGGCAACATCAATGTCCGCGACGGGCCTGCCGATCAGCGCATTGCGCACCGCGCCACCGACGGCCCGTGCCTCATGGCCGCGTGCCCGGAGCGCCGCGAAAACCGCCTGCGTCTCGGGCCGCATGAGCCAGTCGGATGCAATCCGAGGCGGTGCTATAGTCATTGGGTTGGCAGCCTCATATCCTAAAATCTCAGCGCATTTTCCAAATCGCTACTCAGCCGTCCACCCGCCATCGACCAGCAGAGACGTGCCCGTCATCAGCGCCGACGCGTCCGACGCCAGGAACACCACCGGCCCCATCAGGTCTTCAAGCTGGCCGACGCGTCCAAGCTTGATCTTGCCGAGCACCCAGTCTTTGAATTTTGGATCGTCAAAGAACGACCGCACCATCTCCGTCATGATGAACGTCGGCGCGATCGTATTCGAGCGGATCAGATGCGGCCCGAACTCAATCGCCATCGCCTTGGAAAAGCCCTCGACACCCCATTTGGTCGCGCAATACACCGAGCGGTTCGGTCCGCCGACATGCGCCATCTGAGACGTAATGTGAATCAGCGAACCTGGTTTTTTTGCAGCCACTAACCCGCGCGCCACACCCTGCGCCGCAAAGTACGCGCCCTTCAAGTTCATCTCGGAGACAAAGTCAAAGTTCTCTTCGGTCGCCTCTAATGCCGGGCTGTGACGGGCGCCACCGGCATTGTTGACGAGGATGTCATACGGCCCTGTCGCAGCAATCATCATTTGCATAGCCGCAATGTCGGTCACGTCGGCGGTCACGGCATTGGCGCTCTGCCCGCGCTTGATCAGGGCATTGGCGAGTGTCTCAATTTCATCTGGCTTTCGGGCTGTCACAGTCACGTGCGCGCCGGCCTCCGCCAAAGCGGCTGCACAGGCAAGCCCGATCCCACGCCCGCCGCCTGTGATCAGTGCCCGCTTGCCATCCAGTCGGAATGACGGCGTTTTCGGGAGCCCAACTTTTGCAGCGTCTGTCATATGCTGTTCCACAACGTGATTTGCCTAAAGACTTACACAAGTGTTTACCACTTGCAGCGATGACGCGTCACTTTTGTCTCAATCGTGAGCTAACCGTATCGCGCTGGCAATGCGCAAGATCTGTTCAGATCTCAAGGCCCTGAGGCGCGCGGACCCAGGTTGTTGGGCGGATGAAACCGCCCACGTTTCGGACGGAAAAGGGTCGTGTCGGGGGGCACGGCCCTTTTTTTGCGCACCAGCACAAGCCAAACGCCAAGTTCACGGAATGGCACCGGATCGCAGCGATCGGCCCCGACCAAGACCGACACCGCGCTCCCGCACGGGGGCGCCGTTGACGCGAAAAAAGGGGCCAGACCACGCGGCCTGACCCCTTGCAAAACCAGCCCACTCAAACCCGTTTGCCGATTTCCATGTAGTCCCGCTTATCGGCACCGATATACAGCTGCCGCGGCCGGCCGATCTTCTGCTCGG
>JAYSUN010000532.1:0-9376 GCA_043719045.1 Hyphomicrobiaceae bacterium
GTTGGCCGTGTTGCCGTGGCGCAGCTGCAGGTCGGCCGCGTGGTGCGTCGGCTTGAAGTCGTTGGGGAAGGCCACGCCCTGCTTGCGGATCGCGGCCAGCTTCTCGCGCCGTTCGGCGATGAGCTTGTTCTCGTCGAGGGGGAGGGCGGCGGCAGGCTCGTGCAGGGGGGCGGTGGTCATCGGCAACTCGTTAAATTTCGCGGCATTTTAGGTGCGCTGTTGGTTGTCTCTCGACTTGCTCAGCTCCCCAGAGGCACACATCAGACGCAGTCGTGTTGGGTGGCCGCTTTCGCGCAGCAACACACCTTGTATATCGTTCATAGATCGATCAAAAAGCCAAGGATGTTGAAGCTTGTCTCCGAGGCGGTTATCGAGCACCGCCTGTCTCAGTACCCGGCGGTTGCCGTGCTCGGCCCGCGCCAAGTGGGCAAGACCACGCTCGCTCAGGCGATTGCCGCGCAACCGGCGGCGCCATGGTGCTCGACATGGCGCGCGAGTCTGACCGGGCGGCCGTGGCAAGGCCGGAGCTGTTCATCCCGGCGCACCGCGACCGGCTGATCGTGTTCGACGAGATGGAGTCTCCGTGATCTGCACCAGCGACACACTTGCCTATACAAGCATTCGTTGATACAGCGAGATCGCTGCTGCCGAGTGGTGTGTCCTGAAGCGTTGCTTTGCGAGCGGGCCAATCTCGGCAATGCGCGACCGGACCTGTCGAATCGCCTCGGCCAGTGATTCGACCTCGGGTTCTGCGCCGATTAGCCAACCCGTACGACCATGTTCGACATCCTCAGCGACGCCTGGCCGATCTGTGGCAATCAGGGCGCAGCCATGCATGTAAGCCATAGGCGGGACACCACTCTGCATGACCTCTTCGCGATACAGTAGGACGACAGCCTCGGCCCGATCGAAAAAAGAGGCCATCTCACGGTCACTCAGTTGCCGTCCCATCGACAACTCTAGGCGCTGGTTGGCATGCAGTCCACGGGCACTCAGTTGCTCGGAGATGTCGTCTCGCGTCGCAATCATGAAGTTAGTGTCACCGGGGCTTGCTAGCTCGCGACTCACTACGTCCAAGAACGTGTCGATACCGCGCTCAACGCCAGCGCGGCCAGCGAAGAGAACCGATCCCTTCTTCTTGAGTCCGCCCCGCGACTCGTCATGTATGAGTAGTGCAGCAATTGACATTTTGTCCCGAGGAATCGAGAGCTCACTTGCGGCGATCACGGCTACCCGTTCTGTTGACAGAAACACGTGGTGAACCATCGCTATCTCGATACGTTGCACCACGGTAACGCCAATTGCCCAGGCAAGACCAAAACCGCGTCGCATCTTGCGCCGTATGCCGGCCGGCTCATGAAGGTAGAGAGAAAAACGACACGTACCTAGCGCAAGGCGGCTCACCAGGCACAGCCATGGATTGAGTGGGCTCGTAACGAAGAGGAAAGCTGCCTGCGGGCGGCGAGTTCGCAGCTCAGTCCACCAGCGCTTGGTAGCGAGAACGAAGCTGACGAGTTCGTGCCATCGGGACGTGTAAAGAACCGCATCAGATGCAAACAGATGCTCGTACTCAGAACTTACCAATGGCTTGTGTGCGGCGCTAACCAGGAGCACCGGCCAAAAGCCAAGCGCCTTCAACCCTTTTGCATACGCAAGCAAGTAGGTGTAGTGAACGAGAGTCGGCGACAGCGCGACTAGCAAGACCTGTCCTGTTGCCGGTAAGCTTGCTACCGGTGTCATTTGCGGAGGGCAACGCGCATTGCGTCACCCAGGTTTATCGGAACGCCGATGTGGCTCAAGGCCCCTTCAGCGTTGATGTCCAGCCCAACGAGCTTGCCGATCTTTCGCACCGCCATCGACAGGGGCGCAAACTTCGCAGGGTGATCTATCGCCTCAACCGACAGCCCCGCAATACTTGCCATCGACGTAATGGAGCTTGGTGAAAAGAACCACAAGTGTTGCGGTGGCGTTAGCAGCCGCCACCGCTTGCCCGTCAATCGGGCGAAGGGCGAGGAAAAGTCACCGGTGGTCATGAGAATCACGCCACCTGGTTTGAGATGGCGGGCCACCTCGATAACCACCGCCAACGGGCTCTCGAGGTGCTCGATGACATCGAGCATGACAACAACATCGACCGGGCCGATATCGTGCAGCAGCGCATCGTTGACTGCGCCGTGCCTCACGGACGTTAGTCCCCGCTCGTGGCAGGCCTTGACCGCATCTGCGGATAACTCGATACCGGAGCAGTCGAAATGCCCTTGTGCCTGCTCCAGAAAGTACCCAAAGGCACAACCGACCTCCAGCAAGCGGCCACCGGCTGGTGCCAGTTTGCAAAGGTAGTCGAGCGTAGTGGCGAAGTCCCTTCGTCGGACAGCAGCACTCTCAACGTAACTGCTGTAGCCGTCCGTGTGCCCGCCGTTGAAATAGCTTGCCGTGTAGTAGGCCGCTGGATCGAAGTGAACCAGCGACTGAGCCAGTCCCACGCCACAGGCGCTGCACTGCAGCACATTGCAGCCATTGACCATGTGTTTGAACTTCAGAGATGCGTGTGCGCCACATAGGGGGCACAGGGCTGGGATCGTAGGCGATTGCATGCTTACTTTGGCTTTCTTATGCGGCACGCAGGGTGCGCTCAGATTTCGGGTTTCCGTCGGCCTTCGGACAGCTGATGCCACATTGCGCACTCAGTCGGACGGAGAGGACACGGTCACAACAGAAGAATTCGGGATGCATCAATAGGTCGCACTCGAAGCCATCTTGGCATCGGCAAGACCCGGCTCGGTACGTGTTGTTGGAAAACTGGCGTGGCTCGACCTGGCCATCATCGAGGAATAGCGACAGCGCGCGTGCTTGATGTCGCTACCCCAGCGGGCTGCGGCAATCGGTGTCGCCGTTGAAACACGCGCCAGCAGTAGAGGAAGATGAACAGAAAGAGCAGGAACGACAGCACGTCAAGTATCCGCGAGCGTAAAAGCACGATACACAACAGCCCGGAAAAGAGACGAACAGATAACAGCTGTGCTCGCACCAGTTCACGGTCGACCACCCTCGCCAACGCTGCGAGGAGTCCACCGGCCACTAGCGCGCTCATGATCGGAGGACGGTAGTAGAACAGCTCCCCGAGGTAGGTAAAGATTGAAATGGATTCGACGCTGTCGCCAAAGAACGGGTAGATGCAACGCGTCATTTCAATGTTGAAAGAGAAGACGTCCTTGGCTACCAGGAATCCGGGCAAAAACTTCTTGAGGAACTCGGTGGCGAACTGTGCTGTGGTGCCGCCTCCGCAGTCGGCATCAATCAGTAGTGCAAGGTTGATATACGGCCAGGCAATCGCATCGAACAACGGGTTGGAGAAAACGACCTCCGCGAAGTCTCCCCGGACCGCACTAGCAGTAACGAACAGCGCAAGCGACGCCAATGTCGCCAATAAAAGACGACCGATCTGCATGGTGCCGCCCAGCAATACAGCGATAACAGAAACCAGCAGGAATCCGCGGCTGATGCCAATTTCATAGAACACAAGTAACAGCCCTACGATCCAGAAGATGAAGCGCCTGTCGGGTGGCGACCGGCGCCCCGCGTCGATGAGGGCGAAGGGTAGAAACAGCATCAGCGCGCCGATAAGCTCGACGATGCTACGACCTTGGCCGACGGTCTCATTGGCCCGGTCGATGAATTGCTCGGTTGCTTGGCCGACAAGGAAGAGGTTGATCGCGAACTTTTGACGACCCAACGTCGCGTCCAACAACAAGTAGATCAGGGCGAATACGAGCGCGATATCGGTCACGCGCGGCTGCATGCTGCGTGATGGCGCCTTGTCAGTATTGGTCGATCTCCATGCTGCCCACCACAAGGGCGTTGCCGCGACCAGAACAAGGGCTACAGCCTGAGGCCCAACAATCAACGCCCCGGGCAAGCCCCAGGCTAGAGCGCCCACGAGCAGGAAGTGGGCGACAGACAGTCGATTCATGGCGAAAGCGCTGCGCGCATGGCAGCGCGAGCCTGCTCTAGGTAGCGGGCTGCCGAGCCGGATTCTGGTCGTGCAGTCAAGGCAACGAGGTCGACGGTAGCCTGCGCAACTGCAGTGGGCGTGGTGGGCCAGTCCAGGAGCCTGATTTGGTTACTGAACAATCGCTGCAGTGTGGCGTCGATACCCCAACGCGTCGTGATCAGGCCGCATCCGGCGAGTAGTGCCTCGACCGACTTGATCTTGATGCCTGTGGATGGTCCAACAGGATTTAACACAACTGCGACTTCGCGATAGAAACCTTCGATGTCCTGCACTGGACCTAGTACACGGGCGCCGCCTGTGCGCATTGCGGCCAGGTGTCTTGGGTCTGCCGTAGCGCAGATGCCGCCAGCGACCACGAGTTCGATACCCGCCGCGCGCAACGGCTCAAGAAAAGCCGACGAGGCTAGCAATTCGATGATGGCTTCGTTAAGGTAACTGGGGGCGGCAAGATAACCGACCCTGCGGGGCCGGGCGACGTCGCCCAGTTCCACCAAGCGCTCCGCATTGGGTGGGCAGAACGGCAGAACTGGAAGATCGCGTCCGTATAGGCGGGCGAACTCGACTGCGTCACTCTCGCTGATGGCCACGCCGCGGCTATCCGAATGCAAGATTGCGCGCTCGTCATCCGAGGCTAGAGAGATCCAGCGCCGCTTGCCAATGCGGCAGTGCCGCTCGCCCATCACGTCTCCCAGATCGACCACGACTCGGCGGCCTCCTCGGTTGAGGCAGAGCAGGTGGTATGCCCACGGGTAGTAGCACACGATCGTGGCATAGCGTTGGAACCAAGCGAGGGGTAGCGGTGTGCGGATCGGGAAGCGGAAGTGGCGCGTCAACCGAAGCTTGTTGCACAACACAACCCCGCCGCCGTACCAAGCAGTTGCGTTTGCGAAGGCGATCCACGCCCAGACACCATCGACGACGTGGCATTTCACACCAGCACCAGCTAGCCAGCGGCGCATTGCGCCTGGAGATGATCCAAGCGACAACACGTCGCACTGGCCCGGATACAAGTGCGCCAGCACAGCCATCGTCTGGGCCTGACGCTGCCGCATTCCGTTATTGACAGTCACGTCAATCGGGGAGACGTAGAGTGCTCGCATCAATTGATGGCAGATACGTTGGACTCGAGGGCGGTTGCAAACGCCTGGGCAGAGATGGCCCAATCGAACTGGTCAGCCAGGCCGGGGCGAGGACGCTGAAGTTGGCCCATGTCATCGCGTAGGAGCGCCCTGTAGGTAGCGAGTATTGAGCCTTCGCTCGTGCCATGGAACATCGCATATGGTTCCTGTGTGATCTCGCGAAAGGGAGGAATGTCGCTGCAAACCACAGGACAGCCCGCGGCAATCGCTTCTGCGACAGGCATTCCAAAGCCCTCATACAGCGAGGGCATGAGCAATGCGCGTGAGCGCGAAAGTAGTGTTGGGATTGCGCTGCGGGGCAGGTAACCTGTACGCGACACGAGCCCGGTCGCTTCGAGCGCATCGATCGCCCTTGACGTTGGTCCATCGCGCCACCCCTTGGCGCCGACGAGTCGGACCTTTAGTCCCTCGGGCCATGCGCCGTCATCGTTCAGCGTCTGCAGAACGCGCATTAGTACGTCGAGGTTCTTTCTGGGTTCTAGCGTGCCGAGAACAACGACGTAAGGTTCGACCTCGTCGCTCGATGTCAAGCGGAAGCACGAGTCGACACCTGGATGGACTACTGCTGTGGCGCGTAAACCAGTGATGGCGTGCATCTCGTCGGCAACTGACCGCGAGATAGGAAGACGCCAACGTGCCCGAGAGAGCCAGAAGCTCTGATTGTTGCGGCGGTAGTGGCGTGGCCCAAACGACATTGTTTGCGGATACCTGCGTGCTACGAAGTCGTACACAGTCAGCGCGACTGGTACATCCTTTAGGCGGAATGGTGCTTGGCCGTCTGTCGCCCAAAATGCAGCCGGCGATAGGTTCTTGACCATGCCCGGTAGCAACGCGTCAAACCACCATGCTCGCCAGCCGCGGGCGTGCCGATCACGACTTCTCGCCGCCGATAGGTCGTGATGCACGTTCGGTCGCACCACGAACTCTAGAGGGCTGTACGGACTGAGTACGACAAACTCCCAGTGAGGACGTACATCTGCCATCGCAGAGAGCAGCGAGTGCGTGTACTGTCCGATGCCGGTCAACTGTGAGCAGAGCGGGGTGCCATCGACTACGACACGCATCATGGGCCGGGTGAAAGACGCGCTATGCCGAGGAGGTTGGGTGATACTGGTACGGGGCCAGCCCCGTTGCCGTAAAGCGCAATTGACAACAACTGGACAATAGGCGCGATGACAGAGGTCACAACGGCATGACGGAGCGTCTGTGACCAACCTACCCCTGGGAAGGGAATTCCGCCGATGTGGATCGGCTGTACACCGGCGAGCGCGAAGAACTGTTGAACACTCGTCGGCGTAAAGGCGCGCAGGTGGGTTAGGTCCCCGCTGCGCACCGGATTGAACGGCGCCAGGTCGTTAGGAACCTGAAGGACGAGCAGTCCGCCTGGTCTTAGTAATGCACGCACGTCTGCGGCGAATGCCTCCAGTTGGGCAAGCGAAAGATGTTCGAGCACGTCGATCGCGAGCACGACGTCAAAACAACGGCCAGCCAGCATCTGAAGCAGTGGCTGTCCTGGGTCAATGAGCCGCAGTTCTGGCAGACCGAGACGGTGAGCGAGGCTCACCTGTTCGCGACTTATGTCGACGCCAACGAGGTCTCTTACTCCAAGCTCGCGCAAAGCCAGCAGATTTCGGCCCCAGCCTGCGCCAAACTCAAGCCAAGCCCCTCGTTCGGCAACTGACTTCACCTGTGGAATCAGAGGCATCAAGTGGCGTGCGAAGTGGACAGCAGTCCTGCGTGCGTCATCCGCGTGCGCGATTTCCGTTGCACGCGTCACTGACGCATATTCATCGTAGATGCTACTCATTTTCGAGAACTGCTACCGGTAGAACGCATCAGGCTAAAAATCTGCCAGGCAAAGTACGTGGCAGCGGCAACAGAGCCTCCAAGCCGCCACATGGCTGATACCCCGAGTTGAAGAGTGGCCGCACTCGCGATCGTCAGCAGCAGCCAGACTGACAACGGCCCGCGGATGAGCGCAGACAAGGGGCTCTCAACTCGGCCTAAACGATTAAGCAGCCATGTGATGAGCAGCAGGTCGAACATTGCCCAGAGGCACCAAACTAGCCCTATCCACTCTAGCCAACCCGCGCTAAGCGTCAGGATAACGCCCATTGCGTACACCGGCAACTCAACAAGGTGCCTAACAGCCGCCACGCCAGGCCGACCTAGTGCGTGCAGGGCGCTATACGGAACATGTGCTGCCGCATGGAAAAGAAACCCGGCAGACATGGCACATAGAATTAGCGCAGAGCCAGCGGTTGCGAGGCCTGCAGTTAGCTGGTCGAGCAGTGCATGTGCATTCAGCGCAACCAGCACAGCAATCGGACCAGCGTGTCGCGCGACCATCCGGCTTGCATTGACGAACGCTGCGTTGTCGAGTCCCCCAGTCACGGCAACGGTGCGTGCGAACGTAGGAATGAGCACTGAACTGATCGCCGCAGGTACCAGCAAGCACCGCAAGATGATGTCACTCGGAACCGAAAAGATCATGATGCTCGTTGCCCCAATCAAGCGACCAATGAGCAGACGATCAAGGACGCCAAGGATGATGAGGCCACCAGCTGCCGCGCCCAGCATGACCCAACTGCCGTAGCTCAGTAGGAGGCAAACATGGCGCCGCACATGCCGAAGATTCGCTCCGCGCGCAGTTGAAGGCGCGCTCCTCGTCCAGGCGTACCAAAATGCCAAGGTGACTGCTGCACGTGCCACGAGCATCACCAAGGCAATCGTGTCAAGACGCGAACTGAAGAAAGAGGCAATGATCGGCGCAACGAAGGTCGCCATTGTCGAGGGCGCACGCAACGCGTTCGCAACCCCGAACCTGCTCATTCCCTCAAGTGCACAACGGATTACGCCAGCTGCGAGTGACAGCGGGAACGATAAAGCAACGAGCACGACTGCGCGTGTGATCTCGGAGCTCGAAACGTCTTCCGGGTCGAATTGGACCAAGCCAATCGTCAGATGCAACCCTATAAGCGCTGCACCACTTAGTGCGCCAACAATGCATTGCAATCCAAACGCACGCCCGACGAGGCGGTGTACTCCCCGTCGAGAGCCCGGTCGGGAATCGAGTCGCGCTACCGATCTCGACACCGGTATTCCCACTCCGAAATCGAACAGGTTGAAGAATGCGACTATCGCTAGCAGCAGTGACAGAGCGCCGAATCGGGCTGGGCCAAGATTCAGCACGAGGTACGGCATGAGGCCCAGGGCGACAAGCGCTGGTACCGCGACTGCCAAGTACGCGAAAAGTACACCGCGCATCTGTTTCATGTGGCAGTTTTCGACGGGTGGCTGAACTCGCACAGACCGACTGTGCATCGAGCAGCTCAATGAGGCGCAAAGGAGGTGCAGTGGGTCTAGCTAGGGCACAACGCTGTGTAGAGGCGAGGCGCTCAGCATTCTGACAGAGACGTTTACGAGACTCGCCCGCGGCAGGAGCCACTGAGACGACTGCGACCAGACTTTTCCGTCGGACGAACGAAGGCGTCCTGAACCCCAACCCTGCGCGCCGGCCGTGGTTAGGTCTCAGGGACTTGAATCACGCCTCGTGACTTCGGCCTGACTTCTGCGTCTTTTGCTGGGACACTCGGCTACGCTCTCAAGCCTGTGAGCAACATGGCCACTGTCAACTTCATGCACTGGCCAGGTGGGTTTTGCTGGGCACGGCAGCCGCGCGGCACATCTCTACCACCACCCGGTCCACATCCATCTCTGCCTTCCACCCCAGTTGTCGCTGCGCAAGAGTCACATCTGCCGCGCCGTGCTTGATGTCAGAGGGCCTCAGCAGCGCGCGGTCCTGCTGCACATGCTCGCGCCAGTCCAGCCCAAAGGCGCTGAAAGCTGCCGCCACGAAGTACTCGAGCGACACCGAACGCCCGGTGGCGATGACCAGGTCGGTCGGATCGTCCTGTTGCAGCATGCGCCACATGGCGTCTACGTACTCGGGCGCCCAGCCCCAGTCGCGGTGGATATCGAGGTTGCCAAGCGTCAACTTACCGCCTTGGCCTGCGGCAATGCGGGCGGCGCCGCGCACGATCTTCTGCGTCACGAAGCGCTCTGGGCGCAGCGGCGATTCGTGGTTGAACAGGATGCCGGTGCAGGCGTGCATGCGGTACGCCTCACGGTAGTTGGCCACCAGGTTGTGGGCGCAGGCCTTGGCCACGGCGTAGGGGCTGCGCGGGCGGAAGGCGGTGGCCTCCGAGGCGGGGGTGGTGCCCGT
>JAYSUN010000533.1:0-9375 GCA_043719045.1 Hyphomicrobiaceae bacterium
GGGCGCGTCAGTGCAGGTGCGTTTGAGATGACCTTTGATCAACTTGCCTTGGAAGCATGGATGGCTCGGGTTTCGCTGTCGTCGACAGGCTTTTATGCAACCCCCAAAATCCATTGGGACCGGCCGAACGCGCGAGGACGGCCGTTCTACTATTTCGCCTACGGTGCCGCCGTGTCCGAAGTCGCGATTGACACGCTGACGGGCGAGAACCGCTTGTTGCGCGCAGATATCTTGCACGACGTCGGACGCTCGATGAATCCAGCGATCGATCTTGGCCAAGTCGAAGGTGGGTTTGTCCAGGGGATGGGTTGGTTGACCACGGAGGAGTTGGTTTGGGATGCGCAAGGCCGGCTGCGCACGCACGCGCCGTCGACATACAAAATTCCGACCATTGCAGATGTTCCAGCGGACATGCGGATAGCGCTTTATGCCGGCGCCGAAAATCGCGAAGACACGATTTACAAATCCAAAGCCGTGGGCGAGCCGCCATTGATGCTGGCGGTGTCGGTGCACGCAGCTTTGAGTGACGCGATTGCCAGTGTCGGCGACTACGGCGTGTTTCCAGCATTGGATACACCGGCAACACCCGAACGGATTCTGCTGGCTGTGAACCGCGTCCGCGAGGGCGGATGATGCGCGATTGGTACGAGCAGCTCTGCACACGGTTGGCCGACGGGCCGGTCGTGATGCTGACGGTGCTGACCGTCGAAGGGTCGGCGCCACGCGAGGCGGGTGCGCGGATGCTTGTGCACAGGTCTGGCCGCGACGGGAGTATTGGCGGCGGGCAGTTGGAGTTTCAGGAAACCGCTGCGGCGCAAGACTTATTGATGCAACGCCACCTTGGTGAGTGGCATCGCGAGGTCCATCGCATCGCCCTTGGACCAGATGCGGGACAATGCTGCGGCGGTGTGGTTGAAGTGTTGCATGAGGTCTTTGGGCCAGCTGAACGCAGCGCGCTCACCCATGTTCGGCCTGGTTTCGTGCGCCCCGTCAAGAGCGGCCTGCCGCCCATGGCGCATGACGCCAAAGCATCCGTTGCCGCGTTCGCGGTCAGGGCGGTGGCGGGCGAATGCTGTGTTGACGACGCGACCGAACCACTTAGCGCAAGTCTGTTCCTGTATGGTGCCGGGCACGTCGGGCGCGCGCTGGTGCCGATCCTGACGGCGCTGCCGTTCGCCGTGTCCTGGGTCGATGTTTCGGCCGAACGGTTCCCGCTGGATGGAACCGCGGGTGCAACGCGATTGATCACGGATGACCCGGCGGGTGTGGCGACAAGCGCCGCTGATCGCGGCATTCACCTCGTCATGACGCACACGCACGATATCGACTACGTCATTTGTGCGGCGTTGCTGCGCCGAGATGACTTCCGTTTCCTCGGCTTGATCGGTTCGCAGACCAAGCAGGCGCGATTTGTGCAACGCTTTCGACGCGAGGGCATCGCCCCGTCGGCCATCGCGCGCATCACGTGCCCGATCGGCGATCCGCGCATCGTCGGCAAAGAACCGGCTGTCATCGCCGTAGCGGTGGCGGCACAACTGCTGCAGTTGCCGTTTGGCTGACGCATCGCCATCAGCGACTGGGCTCGAAGCGGTCGCACACGCAAAGCACTTGCCGCCGACCACACGGGCCACACGGGCCACACAGCCAAGCAGCACGCGCCAAACCAGCACAATTGCTTCGGCGAAAGCCTTCGATGTGGTGACGTTTCGCATTACAGATGCTCAGCTCCTTTGTGGTTCTCAGATTGCTTGAAGTACGTCGGAATTGCAACTTATTGGTGCAGTTAAGCTTAACCCTCCACTTGATCTTTGGGGTCAAAACTGCCTGATGCCGGATATGAGCGAGGCGACGCAACCGCGACCTACCGAGACACCGTCCCACCGGACGGGGCCGCAGGTGATTCAGAACTATTTGAAGACGCTGCCCGCATCCCCCGGCGTCTATCGCATGCTCGATGTGGCGGGCGACGTGATCTATGTCGGCAAGGCGCGGTCATTGAAGGCGCGGGTCTCGAACTACGCGCGCATCGGCGCCCATACCAATCGTATCGCGCGCATGATCGCGGCGACCGCGACCATGGAGTTCGTGACGGTTCAAACGGAAGCCGAGGCGCTCCTGCTCGAGGCCAACCTGATCAAGCGGTTCCGGCCCCGCTTCAATGTGCTGTTGCGCGATGACAAATCGTTTCCGTACATCGTCATCCGCACCGATACGGGCTCACCGCAGATTCTGAAACATCGCGGCGCACGAGGGGGTAAGGGGCACTATTTCGGACCGTTTGCCTCGGCGGGTGCGGTTAATCGCACGATCAATATGTTGCAGCGGGCGTTCCTGTTGCGCTCCTGCTCGGACAGCCAATTCGATAGCCGCACGCGGCCGTGTCTGCTGTACCAGATCAAGCGCTGCGCCGGTCCGTGCACCAATGAAATCCAACCGCAGGATTACAAGGCCCTGGTGGATGAGGCAGTCGCGTTCCTGCGCGGCGAGAGCCAGAACGTGCGCCAGATGTATCAGCGGATGATGGAAGAAGCGGCTGAGAAACTGGAGTTTGAGGAGGCCGCGCGCTTTCGCAATCGATTGTGGGCTTTGGCACATGTCACGGCTGATCAAACCATCAACCCCGAGGGCATCGAGGAAGCCGATGTGTTTGCAGCCCACCAGGATGGCGGCCAGACCTGTATTCAGGTGTTTTTCTTCAGGACCGGCCAGAACTGGGGGAATCGGGCTTATTATCCGAGGGCGGATCGATCGCTTAGCAGCGAGGAGGTGCTGGATAGTTTCATCGCGCAATTCTATGATGACAAGCCCGTGCCGCGTCTGATTTTGTTGAGTCACGAGGTGCCCAATCAGAATTTGCTCGCGGAAGCATTGAGCACAAAAGCTGATCGCAAGGTCGAGATTCGGACGCCGCATCGTGGCACAAAAGTCGGACTGGTCGACCATGCGCTAACCAATGCCCGGGAAGCCCTCGGGCGGAAACTGGCTGAGACATCATCGCAACGGCGCCTGCTCGAAGGCGTGCAGGAGCGCTTTGGTCTGGCCCGCACGCCGCGCCGGGTGGAGGTGTTCGACAACAGCCACATTTCGGGCACGCACGCCGTCGGCGGCATGATCGTTGCGGGGCCGCAAGGCTTCGTGAAGAACGCGTATCGGAAGTTCAACATCAAGTCCGAGACACTCACGCCGGGCGATGACTACGCCATGATGCGGGAAGTTCTGACCCGCCGATTTAAGCGCGTGAAAGCGGCGCAGGAGGCTGCATCACCCGCGTCGGATGACACTCAGCAAGTTGCTGCCCCAGCACCGGCCACAACTTCTTTTGCGCGGCCGACAGGGGGCGGCGACACTCTCCCCTCACACGAACCAGGCGAGACGGCACAGCCGACGAATACGGAACCCGCGTTGCTCGACGAGAACGAGCGCGACCCGGAAGATGCAGATGATGAGGCGAGCCCGCTGGGTGACGATGATTTTCCAGAGGTTCCGGATCTCGTGCTGGTCGATGGCGGCCTGGGGCAGTTGAGTATTGCGCAAGAGGTGTTTCGCGAACTCGGCATTGTCGATGTGGCACTGGTTGGCGTGGCCAAGGGGCCGGATCGCGATGCGGGCCGTGAGCATTTTCACATTCCCGGTCGCGCCAAGTCGCTGATGCTGGAACAGCGCGATCCGGTTTTATATTTTGTTCAACGCCTGCGGGACGAGGCCCACCGGTTTGCCATCGGCACCCATCGCGCCAAGCGCTCAAAGGCCATCAGCGTCAATCCTCTGGACGAAATTGATGGCATCGGGCCCACGCGCAAACGCGCCCTGTTGTCGCATTTCGGTTCGGCGAAGGCCGTCTCACGTGCGGGCATCACTGATCTTCTCGCCGTCAAAGGGGTGTCAGAAGAGATGGCACAGAAGATCTATAATTTTTTCCACGAGACTAAGAGTTGAATGGGCCGACACTGGGGCTGGGCCGGTCAGAGCGCTTGCCACATGCTGCGGCTAGGGCATGCACTGTAAACTCCTTTTGGGTGGCATTTTCTGCGTTCAACCGGACCCGACCAAACCGGAGAATGCTTGCGGCGCTGCAGGCGCGATCAAACTTTCAAAACGAGCTTGCCGAGGTTGCCGCTGGTGTAGAGAAGATTGAGGACTTCCAGATAGGCATCGATGCCACCGCTGCGAACGTCTTCGCGAATCTTCAGTTTGCCGGCTTTGTGCCAGGCGCCGAGTTCGCGGATCGCCTCGGGGATCCGGTCGGCCCAATCAAAGACGATCAGACCACGCATTGTCAGCCGCTGCGTCAACACGGCACGTAAGTTCTTTGGCCCCTCCGGCACTTTTGTGGCGTTGTAGGCTGAGATCAACCCGCACACCGGAATGCGCCCAAAGGTATTCATCTGCAGCAGGACGGCATCGAGGATTTCGCCGCCGACATTCTCAAAATAGATGTCGATACCTTTGGGCGCCGCGGCCCTGAGATCAGCGGCAAGATTGCCCCCCTTGTAGTCGACACACGCATCGAAGCCCAATTGTTCGACCACGTATTTGCACTTCTCCGGGCCACCGGCGATGCCGACCGCACGGCAGCCTTTCAGCTTTGCGATCTGTCCAACGAGCGAGCCAACCGCACCCGAGGCCGCCGAAACAACAACGGTTTCACCCGGTTGTGGTTTGCCGATATCGAGCAAACCAAAATAGGCCGTCCAGCCAGGCATCCCAAGGCCGCCGATCCAACGCTCCAGAGGTGCGAGGTCGGTATCCACTTTGACAATGCCACTGCCGTCACTCAACGCATACTGCTGCACGCCAATCAGGCCCTGGACCGCGTCGCCAACTTTGAAATCGGGATGGTTGGAGATGTCGATGTGGCCCGCAGCATAACCGCGCATCGCGGTACCGAGCGGGACGGCGGCGACGTAGCTTTTGGATTCGTTCATCCAGCCGCGCATCGCCGGATCAAGTGAAATGTACTCAATCTTGACGCGGAACTGCCGAGGGCCGGGTGTTGGCGCGGGCTCGTCGGCGATCTCAAAAATGTCGCGTGTCACTAGGCCCGGGGGCGGCCGTTTGATCAGTTTACAAACGCGATTCATCGTCATGGTTGGCTCCTGTGGCGGCAACGGGTCCAGAACGTGTCTGAGACCCCACACCACCGCACCACGCCACGTCACATGGACTTGTGCAACTCCTGTCGATGCTGCCGGATGACGTCGCTGACGCATTCAAGTTTCTTGTCGCCGCGCAGACGGCAGCCGTCGAGTTTACGATACAAGCGCAATTGTGCGTTGTAGGTCGCTTCAAGGCATCGTCTGTCGCTCCCGCAGATATCACGCGTGGAGATGAAAGCCTTCCGGTCAGTGGCAATCATGGGCATGACATCGGCGCCGAATTTTGACCGCAGCACGGCTTGTTGACCTTGCTCGGCCCGGTCTTTGGCCGACAATAATGCGCTGGCACAGACGGCCTTTTTTGCGGCGCTGAAAATGGCCGGAACGCTGCAGTTGAATGCATTGGCGCTAGTCGGAACCAAAGCCGACAGTGCCAGCGCAAGAGCGGCAGAACGGAACAACACGGTAGCCTCCGTAGGTAAGTTGAACTGCAACGACCGTAGCCGCCACAGGATGAATGGAGCTTGCACAGACGCCGCAGATATCGGCAACGACCCGCAAGCTGCAGCAATGCCATCGCCGCACTACATGGCTCGACGTAAGCGATCCCAAGCATCCGACAAGCTCGACCGAAAATTCGGAGCTGCAATCGCGATCAAGCGTGCGGCACGGCTGTCGATATCGGTATCGCGCAGATCGGCGGTGCCATGTTCGGTAACAACCCAATCGATGTCACCACGCGTGATGGCGACCGGCGCCCCAACCGGAAGACTTGGCACAATGCGGGTGGCGCGGCCGCGTTCGCCGGTGGCACTCAGCACAATGATTGATCGGCCACCCGTCGAAAGCCGCGCCCCCCGGACAAAGTCGGCAAGACCGCCGTGACCCGAAATCTGCCGACCACCAATCATTTCACCGTTGACCTGGCCGAACAAGTCCACTTCCAACGCCGAATTGATGGCCACCAGATTTGGCAGTGCGGCCAGCGCCAGGGCGCCATGCGTTTCACTGACCGGTCGAAAGCTCACCCGGGTCTCAGCAGCTAAGCGCTGGGTCCAGTCGGGCCCGCAAATGGCAGCACCCGTCGTGACGTGCGCAACAGCCCCGCACTCAAGCAACCCCAAACCCGAGTCGGTCACCATACCGCCATGCAGCCTGAGGTTCTTGTGACCGCGCAGGGCTGCGAGAACGGCATTCGGCGCGCTCCCAAGCCCCGTTTGAACACTGTCCCCGTCGTGCACAAGGGTCGCCGTCCAATGCGCGATTTCAGCCAGTTCGGGCCGCAGCGGATCGGGCGGCAGCATCACGTGGGGCGACGGACCGTCGATGAGGGCACTGAAACGCTCCAATCCGATCGTGACGCCATCCGGGACATAGGGTGTCGCCGGATCAAGCATCCCTGCAAGCGGAATGCCGGCTCTGACAATGGCGGGTCCGAAATCATGCGCGAGACCCAGTGAGACCCGGCCGTTGTGAGGCAGGCTGACCCGCATGATTGCAAGATCGATATCCCCTCGCTGACAGAACGCCGCGTAGATGGCCGTGTAATGCATCGGGCGGAAGGCGACACGGCCGGCCACAAATGCGTCGCGCAAAGCCGGTGTCACAAAATAGCTCTCAACCAGACCATCAGGGACCAACGCGGAAAGATCGTGGCGGTTCACGCCTGGAATCTGAACACCGGTCATGCGCGCCGTCTGCCCGCGGATGGGATGGTTCTTAATAGCATCGATAACGGCCGATGGTTCGCCAGTGAAGCCCGCAATAAAAACCCGTTTCGCGGTCAGCGCACGGGCAAACGCTGATGGCGTCACGGTAACCAGGGCCATGGATGGCGTCCGTTAATCTAGTCCCAGCTGCTTGGTGCCGAGATTGCGGAACAGCGCTTTGATGATGCTTTCGTCCTTGGCGCTATGTTTGGTGGTCTCGCTCGAGTAACTGATGACGCGACCGTCCTTCAACCCATAGTTCCCGACCCGATCAACGGATCCGAGCGGTGTGAAATAAACCGCGAGAACCTTGCGATCGACCTCTTCAGGCTTGAAGAATGCCGCCTGTTTCTGAGTCGAGGATATATAATAATAAGCGGCCCCACCGCCGACTGTTGCCGTGGTTGTCGGCGTGCCGAGCACACCCTTGACCTGTTCCTGGCTTAACCCAGGTCCGATTTGCGCTACATCGGACTCCTGGAAATGATGACCATGCTTGATCACGGTCGGGCTGCACGCCGCGACTGCACCAAAAACGCCGACCACGAGCACGGCCTGCATCAGGCCTTCGAGGCGCTGCAGTTGCATGCCAATCTTCCCCAACACCACGTTCATCGAACCCCACTCGTGGCTTGCGCCGGTTATTGCACGGCTTTTGCGCCGTCTTCATGGCCAGACTGCGGCGCTAATTCACATGCCAGAACGCAAGACTGCCGCTACAGAGGCCAAAGGCAACACGACTCACGTCGCACAAGGTCACATTTCGAGCTAACGGATGCCTGCTGGTGTCGCAAGGGCGACCCGATCCCCTATCCCCAGTTTGCGGATTGGTCGTTGACCCGATAGCCAGCCTGAAATGCCCGGCCTGACGCGCCAAGTCTTAAAGGACACATTATGTTCGCTTGGTTGGCAGGAAAACGAAAGCTTGCGGCTTGCGCTGAACACCTGCACGCAGCCATCGTCGACCAGGCGCGGTCTCCCCACTTGTACGCAACCTTGGGGGTCCCCGACACGGTTGCTGGCCGTTTCGAGATGCTGGCGCTGCATATGGTTCTGGTCGTCGACCGACTTGGTCGCATCGGACCGAACGGACAGACCTTGGCGCGAGCGCTGAACGAGGCCTACGTGACCGCTATGGATGATACCATGCGGGCGATCGGTGTTGGTGATCTGTCGGTGCCGCGTAAAGTCAAGAAAGCCACCGCTGGGGTCTATGATCGTCTGCAGAGCTATGGCCCAGCGCTGCTCGCAACGGCAAGCGGCGCTGAAAACGCGGCAGGTTGGGACATGAGCTTGAGAGCAGCCTTCGCTGAGATACCTGAAGCCAAAGACATGGATCTCGGAGGTTTGACGCACTACGTCTCCGAACGCGCCAAGACGCTGGCTGCGACTCCTGACGTCGTTTTGCTTGCCGGGGATCTATCGGCCTAGCCGTTGTTGTTGATCTGACACCAATCTGCACAAACACTGACTTGTGCGGATTGGTGTACCCGCGCGGGGCTGGCCGGGTGGCCGCGCGCCAGGAAAAGAGACTACCAGCCCGCAGCCCCCAAAGAGGCAAGAGTCAAGATTTCTGCGGGCTGGTATGAGGCCCGCATTGCGCTGGTAAGCGGTAGCGTATGGAACAAACGAAGGCTGGACGCTTCGGGTTATTTTCGGCCCGCACCGCGCCTTCGACGGTCGGCATGATCCGAAACCGACCAGCCAAGCACCACGGCACGGATGGAGGTCGCACGTGCGGTGGTGCCGACACAATACCCCGATACCGACCGGGCATGCCGATAACCGATGACACTCCAGCCAGCGAGCCGCCGACTTCCACTCCCATATAAACATGTCGATCCGCCTGCCCCGAGAGGCGGCACAAGTCAGAAGGTCTGGCGCAATGCCCGGAAGAACGCTCGCACGTCGGTGGCCAGAGCCTCCGGCTGCTCGAGGGCTGCGAAGTGACCGCCCTTGTCCATGACCGTCCATTGCCTGATATCGGTGTACGTCTGTTGGGCGATCGAACGCGGCGGTCGACGGATTTCCTTGGGGAAGGCCGCGTATCCCGTGGGCACAGTGACGGTGGCGCCATCCGGGATCGGCCAACCGCCATGCATGCGGTCGTAATAGGGCCAGAACGAGGAGCCGATGGCACCCGTGAACCAGTACAACGCGATGTTGGCGAGCAGGCGATCGCGGTTGACGGCGGTTTCGTGATCACCGGCGTGGTCTGTCCAGACGTGAAACTTTTCGGCGATCCAGGCGGCGAGGCCGGCTGGCGAATCCGTCAAGGCGAACGCCAGCGTCTGTGGACGCGTGCCCTGGATCGCAGTGTAGCCGCTCTCCTCCGACAGCCAAACCTGCATCTCCGCACCGTAACGCGTCTCTTCCGGGGTCGGATTTGCCGGCAGCGGCAGATCGGGGCGGAGTGACAGCATGTTGACATGGATGCCGGCGAGCCGATCCGGATGGCGTACGCCGAGGGCCGCACACAGATGTGCGCCCCAGTCGCCCAGGGCAATTCAATTCATGAAGTCAGCAGCAGCTTGATCGCGGCTTTGGGCCGAGCGGCGTAGGCGGGGCGG
>JAYSUN010000534.1:0-3323 GCA_043719045.1 Hyphomicrobiaceae bacterium
TTAAGTTGAACAACCCAAGTCTGCTCCAATGCCACGTCATGTGGTCATCGAGAGCGGCGCCATAGGATGCGGAAGGCAACAAAAGCGGCCCTATCAAGGGGACGCAAACAAGGTTTGAACATGTCCTACGCAGTTATCAAGACGGGCGGTAAGCAGTACCGCGTCAGTGAAAACGACATCATCACGATCGAGAAGCTCGAGGGCGATGCCGGCACGAAGATCGATTTCAAAGAAATTCTCATGCTCGGTGGTGACACCGGCGTACAGATTGGCGCCCCGCACGTGGCGGGTGCCACAGTCACCGGCGAAATCGTTGAACAGACCCGTGGCCCGAAGGTCATCGCCTTCAAAAAGCGCCGCCGCAAAAATTCACGTCGCAAGCGCGGCCACCGCCAGGATCTGACCTCGGTCAAGATCACGGCTATTTCCGCGTAAGCAAAACTCTGCTATCGCTCAACCACCGATTTCGCTCTGGCCGCTGCGCAGCGCCGGGTCAACGATGAAGGACTGAAACAATGGCACATAAAAAAGCCGGCGGCTCCTCGCGCAATGGTCGCGATTCGAACCCCAAAATGCTCGGCACCAAACGGTACGGCGGACAGCATGTCCTCGCCGGCAACATCCTCGTGCGCCAACGCGGCACCAAGATTCATGCGGGCCAGAATGTCGGCATGGGTACGGATCATACGCTGTTTGCCAAAATTGAAGGCGTGGTGACATTCTCGACCAAACGCAACAACCGCGTCTTCGTCGCGATTAAACCAGTCGCGGCCGCGGCCGCCGAATAGAGGCCAGAGCCCCGCACCAGGGTCTGGCTTTCAGCCAGATCCGGACCTGCGGGCCTCAGGCCCACCCAGATCTGCCGAACCCGCAAGGGGCTGGTGCACACCGCACTGGCTCCTTTTTTCGTTTGTCTGAGTTCTGTTGTCCCGCCCCCACGCACGGATTGAGTTCAACTGTGTTGAGCCGTTCGTGGGGGCGGGAAGACCCCACCGCCCGTATGCCCGACCACCCCAAAGGAGCCAGCCATGACGCCGACGTTCCCCTATCCCATGATGCCTGAAACCATGACGACGCCGCGCCTGCGCTTGCGTGCGCCCGTCGGTGCCGATGCCTCGCGCATCGCCATGTTCATCGGCGACTGGGACGTGGCCAAAATGCTCGCGCGGGTGCCGCATCCCTACCGCGAGGCGGATGCCACGGCCTGGATTGGATCTGTCGATCGATCGACCGGTGCGACCTACGTGCTGGTGCATGCCAATGGGGTGATTGGGGCGGTCGGCATTGGACCCAGGGCGGACGGGGTAGTGGAACTTGGCTATTGGCTGGCCAAACCGTTCTGGGGTCGCGGACTTGTGACCGAAGCGGCCGCTGCTGTCATAAACGCGGCACGAGTTTGTGGTCCAAGAGCGCCGATCACGTGCTGCCACTTCGATGACAATCCGGCATCTGGGCGCGTGATCCAGAAACTCGGCTTCGTGGCCACGGGCGAACAGCAGGCCCGCTGCGTCGCACGCAATGCTGAGCTTCGTTCGCTGACGTATCGCTTGCCCCAGTTTATCGCTGAACATGCGGCCGCGCCAGCCTCTCCCCCCGAATTAGCTCCCGCCTGATCTGGAGACCGCACATGTCTGCCAAGATATTTCCTGAACTGACCCATGACGACGTTTTCATGATCGGCACGCAACGGCTTTGGTTGCGATGGCCGCGCCTGGTGGATGCCGAGGCGCTCGCGTGCATTGGCGGTCACCCGGACGTCGCGGTGATGACCGCCAGCTGGCCGGTCGGCTGTGATGTCGACTATGCGCGCGAACGGATCGTCAAAATGCGCTCGCAAAATATGGCGGGCACGGCTTTGACGCTCGTCATTGCGCGCCGGACTTACTGGAATGAAGCCATCGGTATGATCGGGATTGGTGCGACCGATAACGTCGACGCAGCCGGCCGCCCCGTCGGTGGCCTCGGCTATCACTTGGCGCCGGAACATTGGGGTCGCGGCTATGCCATCGAGGCGCTCACCGGATTGCTCGACATGACCAGGTTGTTGACCCGCATCGGACACGTCACGGCCTCGGTCATGCCGCACAACCAAGCTTCCGCGCGCGTGCTCGAAAAAAATGGCTTCACGCGGACCGGACGCGGTGTTCACACCAGTTCGATCCGCGGCAGTTTTGAAGTCGATACCTACCAGCGCCAACTCTCCGGCCGTGTCGATGGTCAATCCATCGTCACGCTGGCCAAGCCACCGTCATGCCAGAACCTCAGCGACCGGCTGGCATCATGATCCCAGACCACCGGCAGCGTCTTGCGCATCGACCATGCGCGAGGCGCTGCAAATCGGCCTCTATTGCAACAAGCCGCCTTTGATCTGCTCCAGAACCGGTGTAACGGCAGCAGCATCACTGTGTCGTGGCGAGAGACCCATGCCGTTAAACGTCTCATTCCTACAGGAACTCTTGTCGACCATTGCCGAACAGGGGCGGCACTACCTGCCGGCTGTCCTCACCGGCGGGCGCAAGCCCAACATTGAAGCTTTGGCTGCGGCCCTTGTATCAGGACGGGGTGAAGCCTCGGGCGTGGCAATCGCGCGCGAGACGTTGGCGCGCTATCGCGATCTCAGTCAGGATGAGCGCCGGGCTTTTTTTCGCTGGCTGATCGAGACGCTGCAGCCAGACACCGAAGCGGTTTCGCGTGCCGCGACCAGCTACCTCGCGGCGCCGAGTTCACAAACACTGCAGGCACTGCAAGCCGTTGTCGAAAGCCCGCGCCAGGAGTTCTTCAGGCGGCTCAATTTAGCGCCCGGTGCGACCGCTGAAATTGTCGCAATGCGGCGCGATATGCTGCGACAGCCGAAAGGCGAGACCAGTCTAACGGCCATCGACCATGACCTCCAGCACCTGCTGTCATCGTGGTTCAATCGCGGCTTTCTGGTGCTGCGCCGGATCGATTGGCAAACGCCAGCATCGATCCTGGACAAAATCATCCAGTATGAAGCGGTTCATGAAATCCAAAGCTGGGATGATCTGCGGCGCAGGCTGGATCCGGTAGACCGGCGCTGCTTCGCGTTCTTCCATCCCTCGCTCGTCGATGAGCCGTTGATCTTTGTCGAAGTCGCGCTGATGACGGAAACACCCGGCTCGATCCAAGCGGTCCTCAAGGAGAGCCGCAAAACCACAGCCCCGCAACCGACGACAGCAGTGTTTTACTCCATCTCCAATTGCCAGGAGGGCTTGCGCGGGATCTCCTTCGGTAACTTCCTGATCAAGCAAGTGGTTGAGGACTTGGCGCGGGAGCAGCCCAGCCTGAAGACCTTTGTCACCCTC
>JAYSUN010000535.1:0-9356 GCA_043719045.1 Hyphomicrobiaceae bacterium
AAAAACTATCTGCATTTCGACCAGCGCACATTGGGGCCGTTATCAATATGGATGTGGTTCATACACGTATAGGTGCCAACGCCACCTTCGTGGTTGGCGTACAGCCAGCGGGTAACTTCCCCATACTTTCCACCAGGTGGGACAAAGTCCACCGCGCGACAACTGCCATGATAGCTCGCCTTGCCGGAGCCTCGGATCTTGGCACCCGGTCGGTGCGCTGAAACCACCGAGATCGATCCAAATCGTTTGCGAATTTGCGCCAGCCTTTGCTTCAGCACCCCTGGAAGGCACGATTCACTGACGGCCTGTGCGGGCGTCGTGCTGCCATCAACGGCGGCAAGGACTCCAAATGCGAGAGCGATCGCAACGACGAGGTGACGCATAACTGAGGATCCCCAAATGTCAGTCCCTTGAGCAAACAACGGTTCCGTCGCTGACTCGGCCGGGCACTTAGGGGAGAATTAACCTTTAGGGGTGCGCACAATCTAATAATGGTTAACCGCACGATGGGCGTGTAGACGATAGGGCTACCTGATCTCCGGGCCAGCCATCCCGGCACAACTGGCCCCGGCATTCATGCTTTTAGTCCTCGCGCAGCAATCGAGACGCGATCGGATACAGTCCTTCTTCGCCAAGGACGCAGACATGAATGCCGTCGCTCCCAAACAGCGGCGCGAAAGCATCATCGAGGACATTCAATCCGCCAGCAAAACGACCGAAGGCCGGCATGATCAAGCGCCGCGTATTGCCAGCAAAACATGGGCGGCGAATGGTGTGACCATACATCGACACCTTTGCCGCAGGATGCAGATGACCGGCGATCTCGTGGGTGACACGGCCGGATTGCGGTTCATGCCGGAGTGTCAGACCCTCGAGGCGCAGTTCAGCGCACACCTCGCCGCCGAGGTGAGGCGCAATGATCGGGTCGTGATTGCCGGTCACCCAGACCCAGCTGCGGTCCTCCTGCAACATGTGCAAGATCGCCAGATTATCCTCAGAGATTCGTGTGGCGGCATCCTTGTCATGCAGGCTGTCACCCAAAGCAATCACCGTTTTGGGTTCAAAACGATCGATAGCTTCCGCAAGTTTGGTCAGTGTCTCGCGGGTGTCATAGGGCGGCAGGAGGCGGCCACGAACGGCGGCAGCCGAGGCTTTTTCAAGATGCAAGTCCGCGACGATCAGTGCTTCTTCGCCCGGCCAATAAAGTGCGCCTGACGTGCTCGCGATGAAGCTCTTGCCACAAACCGAAATGGCATGGGTTTGGCCATCTCGCAGATCGAGACGATCGGACCGGAATTTGAGCATCGTGATGTGCCCCCTGGCGTGTCTGCAACTGCAGATCTGAGCAGGCAGAACCAGTGTGAGTCTTGGCATGGTGTCAAGTCGACTTGACACGCGCATCAAGCGCAGCGGTGCTCAACTCTCAAACTTGGGTGGTCGGCAAGTCTAGCTCAAGATGCTATGCGAACCGAAAATCAATCAGGAGGGCTTTGAAGCATGATGACCGTTGCCGTGGCAGCCTTTTACAAATTCGTGCCGATCGTGGATGCGGCGGCACTGCGTGACAAGTTGATTGCCGCCATGACGCTACACAACATGAAGGGAACCATTTTGCTGGCAGCAGAGGGTATCAACGGCACTATTTCGGCCGCACCCACCGCCATGGCAGCCTTCCTGGTCATGCTGCGGACCGATCCACGCTTTGCCGATTTGGTCACCAAGGATGCCGTCGCTGAGGCACATCCCTTCCAGCGGTTAAAAGTCAAGTTGAAGCGCGAGATTGTCACCTTCGGTCAGCCAGGAGCCGACCCGACGGTTCGCGCCGGCACCTATGTCGCCCCATCAGATTGGAACGCGCTGATCTCGGAGTCAGATGTACTGGTGCTTGATACCCGCAACGCCTACGAGGTGGCTGAGGGTACGTTTCAAGGCGCCGTCAACCCCAACACACGCTCGTTTGCCGAGTTGCCAAAGTTCATCACGGCAGCACTCGATCCTTCGAAGCACCGGCGTGTCGCCATGTTCTGCACCGGCGGTATCCGCTGCGAGAAGGCATCAGCGTATCTGCTGTCGCTGGGTTTTCCAGAAGTTTACCATCTTCAGGGGGGCATCCTCAGTTACTTGTCCGAAGTCGCACCGCAGGACAGCCAGTTCGACGGCAAATGCTTTGTTTTTGACGAGCGGACTGTCGTCGGAGACGACAAATGACCCTTTGATGAGCCGTCCATGACGGCGGGCAGCGCCATTTCGCCGCAACGCACAATTCGTGTAACACATTCATTTGTCTAAAAATTACGCATTTATGACGCACATGCGAAATATTTAGTATTGTGCAGCGCACCAAGAGACCTTACCTTAATCATGTCTCAGCTGCCGATCATCTCGGCTGGGAGTTCGGGGCTATGCCGCCAGTCGCTGTCCCACCCGGAACAGCATCCGCCCCGGCAATCAACGATGGGTTTCAACCCTTGAGATCCGTCCGAGACTGAAGTGAGGCCACTCTAATGACAACTGTCCAATTAACCACGAACTCAACCGCTGCAACCGAGGGCAAAAGTCAACACGCCCTCGCGGCTCACCACCCGGCCGAACGTCCCCCACTATCCGGCAGCATCAGAAAACTTTGGCCAACCGAGCACGAAGCGTTCCGCACCCACCTCCTGCGCCTCAGTAAGGATGAGCGTCGTATGCGTTTTGCTCATTCGGTCTCAGATGCCTTCATTGAAGACTATGCCAACCGCATGTCTGACAACGGTGGCGTCGTTCATGCCTATATTGACGATGGCGAGATCCGCGCCGTCGCCGAATTGCGCAAATTAGGTGATAGCTGGGGCACTGAGGCCGAAGCCGCGTTTTCAGTTGAAGGCGAGCACCAGGATAAGGGCCTAGGCACCGAATTGATGGGACGTGTAATCAGGTCGGCCCGCAATCGTGGCGTCGTCAAGCTCTATATGAGCTGCCTCGCCGAGAACACCAAGATGCAGGCTATCGCCCGTAAACATGAGGCTGACTTGAAATTCGAGTACGGTGAAGTCATCGGCGAGATCATTCCCGACGGCCCGAACTACTTCTCAATTATTGCCGAGGCGGTCGAGGACCGTGTCGGACACATGCTGGCAGTGTTGGATCTCTCAGCGCGACTCCGCCGCGCGGCCTGATGTCCGCATCGGCGGCTGAGCTGGTGTCGCCCAGTGACGTCTGGCGTAGAGTCGCAACTCAGAAGCGCCAGGCTGTGTGAGCAGCTTTGGGGCCACCCCGAGGCGGCATAGGGCGGCTCCATCTGGCTTGGACCGACGACTTAAACCAGCTACGATATCTGCGCCGGGCAGCAATCGCCCGCTAACACTTGAGCATTTTCCGATTAAGCCGGGTCCGGCTAATCTCGGAAAATGCGACACACGCCGAGGTTAGAACGCTTTCTCGAGTCGAGTCGTATGGAAAGCGCGCGAGGCGTGGAGCAGGGCAAGCCGTCCGGCAGAGAGAGTCGTGCGTATGATGCGGTCAACACCTCAAATCCACCGCCAAGTCGCTGCAACAATTCTGCGACTGACCGCAGTCTTGGCAACCATCTATGCGCCAGCGGGAGCCATTGCGCAAACCGCCCCGGCAACGAGCGAGATTCCAGCTGGCGGCCTTGTTTTCACGCACCGTGACAAGCTCATCGTCGACCAGGAGACATTGACGATCGGCGTTGATCAGATCGATATCCAATATCTTGTCCGCAGCACAGACGCAAAGCCGCGCTCGATTGCCTTTGCTTTTCCAATGCCCACCATCGATATGACAGCACTTTACGGCTCCGAAGTAGCGATCCCCGCGTTCGACCCAACGAACCCCACCAACTTCGTCGGTTTCTGGACCACGCTCAATGGCACGCCGGTCGAGCCTGAAGTCGATATCCGCGCGTTAGCCATCGGACACATCGACGTGACCGCCGAACTGAACCGCCTGGGATTGCCGCTTTACCCGTTCGCGCCCGACATGGCCGAGAGACTCGCGGCCCTGACTGCGGATCAAAAGTCTGCACTGGTGGACACAAATGTTATCAGTATTGAAGAGCAATCCTTGGAGCCGGCGTGGGCATTGCGAAGTGTGTTTCATTGGCGCCACGTTTTGGCCTCCGATGCATCGCTCGACATTCGGCACAACTATAAGCCGATTATCGGAAGTGCGCGCTGGAATGCCGACATCGCCGCCACTGCCAAAGATAAGTACTGCATGCAGCCTGAGGATATCGCTGAGCTTGATAAGCGAGCCATGGCCGGTAAGGTGCCGACAGTTTATTGGGTCCATTATGTGCCCAGCGCGAATGCTTGGCTTAAAGGACCATCAAGCCTCTTTAAGCTGATCATCGAGAAACCCGAAGCGACCTCTATCGCGACAACCTGCACGTCCGATTTGGTGCGCGCCGGACCATTGCGTCTTGAAAAATCCGATTCGAGCCGTAGCGATGACATCGAAATAGAAGTTCTTTTTGTCGAGTAGGTGCAGTTACCATTGTCAGCGTTGGTCCGTCTTGCGTCAAAACACTGAAATGTGTGCCAAAAATGATTCAGAAAAGCCTGTTTTTTCAAGATTTTGCATCGGAACGCAAAGGTAACAATTCAAGTTCGCGTCGGTTCAAGTTATTCTAAATGCATCGTGATTCGGTAACCCCGGCACGACAGAGAGAGACGTCAACCCCTGAAACGCGAAGAGGAATCTACCATGGCTCGCATTGCTAAAGCTGTTAAACTTGCTCCAGTCGCCGCACCCAAGACCGCCCGCAAGGCGATCTCCAAGGCCGCTCCGAAGGCCGCGATGAAAGTTGCTCCGAAGACTGCCGTCAAGACCAAGAAAACCGCTCCGAAGTCGAAGACCAAAGTTGTTGCCAGCGTGAAGCGCGCTGGTTCGGCACGTCGCAAGTCAGCCAAGAAGTAAGCTGATCTCGCCGGGGGTGCGGTCACTTTTGGGCAACGTGACCGCCGTCCCCGTCGCTTCGGTGTATTTGTCTGAGACTGGTTTTTAAATATTCGGCCGCTGGATCCGTCTGGCGGTCGAATGCATTTCGGGGAGTTAATTTCAAGTCCCAGGGTGCCGGTTTCGGACCATAGAAACGGAATTTATCCAGAACCACCGACATTTCCTGGTTGTCCAGAATATGCGGCGCCCCCAACGTAGAAACCTTATAGTATTGCTCAGACAACACTTCGACCTCTGCCGCCAAATCGAGTGCAGCCGCACACGTCGATGCAATTGCGACCATGCCGTCACCTCAGCGCCGCGAAACATTTCCGCTCCGTCCAGGTGACGAACCTCGGCGGCTCATCTTGACCGCAGTGTCAAACACCTCCCATCGAGCCTGCTGCTCGTTCAGACCATCGTGACTGCTTCCGATCTTGGCCATGATGGCACTCCCTTTCCGGACTGGCACAGGCTACACTGCCGCCGCGATCCCGCCATCAGTCTCCGCCATCCAGGTCCCCATGTCCTCTGCAATTCCCCTAACCGTGCTGACTGGCTTCCTGGGCTCCGGCAAGACCACGCTGCTGAAGCGCCTTTTGCATGACCCCGCGATGGCCGGCACAGCGGTGATCATCAACGAGTTCGGCGATGTTGGGCTTGATGATGCTCTGGTCGAAAAGACCGAAGAGGACGCCATCCTGCTGCCGTCGGGTTGCGTCTGCTGCCAGGTGCGCGGTGACTTGACGGTGGCCCTCGCCAAGCTTCATCGCCAATCCATGCTCGGCGAGATTCCGGCTTTGAAGCGAATTGTTCTGGAAACCACGGGGCTCGCCGACCCGACGCCGATTGTCCATACGCTGATGACCGACGAGCAAACCTACCGCATCTATCAACTTGACGGTGTCGTCACCACCGTCGACGCCGAACATGGCATCATGCAACTCGATACGCACTATGAGCCCGCCAAGCAGATTGCCATTGCCGACCGCATCGTCATCACCAAAACCGATCGCTGCGACCCAGCTGATGTTGCCAATTTGGAAGCACGGATCCGCGCTTTGAACCGCTCGGCCGAAATCGATCACGCCGTGCTCGGCGATATCGCCCACACGCGCTTGTTCGGCCTTGGTGCGCATGAAGTCGCACTCGCTGGCACCGATGCCCGCAAGTGGCTGGCGATCGACGCCGTGGTGCAGCACACGGAGCCAAACCCCGCGCACGGTCATGCCGATCACCACCATCATGATCACACCTGTAGCCCCGATTGCGGTCATGACCACAGCCACCACCACGACCCGGCGCACCTGCATGGCATCGACAGCTTCGCCTTGACTTTTGACAAGGAGCTGGATGGCAATGGCCTCTCCCTGGGTTTACAGACCATGGCCAGCGCCTACGGTGAAAAACTTTTGCGCGTGAAGGGGATCGTCACTGTCGCCGGTCAAGGTCGACCCTTCGTTGTTCACGGCGTTCAGCACATTTTCTATCCGCCGGACACGCTCAAGGACTGGCCTAAAGGCCCCGATGGTCAGCCCGACAAACGCAGCCGTTTTGTTTTCATCACCAAAGATCTGTCTCGCGCCGCCATCGAGAAGCATTTGAAACCATTCCTCGGGGAACCTGTCGTCTGATGCAGAAGCCTGACCCTCAGGCGGCGCAACAGCCGTCGCCGCCCTCGTTCTTGCCGAAAACCTCGCATCCGATGCCGGTCGCGCGCAAACCCCAGCGACCGTTTGCAGCACGCCACAATCCCCGCCGGGATCAACGCATTCTGGCACTTGCAGGGCTCGCGGCCTTGGCTGTCACTCTGGTCGGTCTCCGCTTTCTGATCTGGCCAGACGAAGCGGCCCGCTTCTTCGGTTTGATCGGCCGCCCGAACGGATTTCAGTTGCACGCCGTCGTGGCGCTCCGCGACCTTTGGCTGGGCCTTTTGGCCTTGGGTCTGGTCTGGATGGGGCAATGGCGCGCCCTGACCCTCTGGCTCGTTTTGGGCGCTCTGGTCAGTTTCGGCAACGCCGGCATTGTTTTTGGCGCCAATGGCAAACTCGCGGGCATCGCACTGCATTTTGCCGCGGGCCTGTTCCTCACCACTCTCGCAGCACTCGCCTACCGCCGCGCGGTCCGCACCAGCTGAACGGCTATCAGTTCGCAGCATCTCCATTGGCCAAGCGTGTCACCACGCCCCCAGAAGACGAACCGCCGCACCGCGTCATGCTGGGCTATTGTTGGCGACGCTGCCCGCGTGATATCGCACCGCACGCAGATCGCTTCAGACGCCAAGTCGCCACCGAGACACCGCCCCATGGATATGCTTCCGCAGACCAGCCGCTTTTTCGGTGCCTCGCTTGCTGAGGCCGATCCGGAACTCAACGCCACCATCACCCGCGAACTCGGCCGCCAACGCCACGAGATTGAGCTGATCGCGTCGGAAAACATTGTGTCGCGCGCCGTGTTGGAAGCTTGCGGCTCGATCATGACCAACAAGTACGCGGAAGGCTATCCCGGCAAGCGCTACTACGGTGGTTGCCAGTTCGTCGACGAGGCCGAAACCCTGGCCATCGAGCGCGCCAAAAAACTCTTCGGTTGCAAGTTCGCCAATGTCCAACCCAACTCTGGCAGCCAGATGAATCAGGCCGTCTTTCTGGCACTGCTGAAGCCGGGCGACACCTTCATGGGACTCGATCTCAACTCTGGCGGCCACCTCACCCACGGCTCGCCCGTCAACATGAGCGGCAAATGGTTTAACGTCGTCGGCTACGGCGTCCGCAAGGACACGCAGCGGATCGACATGGCCGACGTCGAAGACCTCGCCCGCAAGCACAAGCCCAAGCTGATCATCGCCGGCGGTACCGCCTATTCGCGCCAATGGGATTGGGCGGCCTTCCGCCAGATCGCGGACAGCATCGGCGCACATCTGATGGTCGACATGGCCCATATCGCAGGCCTCGTGGCCGGCGGCGCGCATTCATCGCCCGTTCCGCACGCGCACATCGTCACCTCAACCACGCACAAATCCCTCCGCGGCCCCCGGGGCGGCTTGATCCTGACCAACGACGAAGACCTCGCCAAAAAGCTGAACTCGGCCGTCTTTCCGGGCCTGCAGGGCGGTCCGTTGATGCACGTCATCGCAGCCAAGGCCGTCGCCTTCAAAGAGGCATTGCAACCGGAATTCAAAATCTACGCCCACACTGTTGTCGCCAACGCCAGGGTGCTTGCCGAAACCATCAAGAAAGGGGGCTACGATGTCGTCACCGGCGGGACTGACAACCACCTCCTTCTCGTCGACCTGCGCCCGAAACATCTGACCGGCAAAGCCTCTGAGATCGCCCTCGGCCGCGCCCACGTCACGTGCAACAAGAACGGCGTGCCCTTCGATGAGCGCAGCCCCTTCGTCACTTCCGGCGTTCGCCTCGGCAGTCCAGCGGGGACCACTCGCGGGTTTGGCACCGCCGAATTCAAAAAGATCGGCGAACTGATCGTCGATGTGCTCGATGGCCTGGCCAAAAACGGGGACGCCGGCGATGCCCAGATCGAACACCGCGTCCGCGACGAGGCGATCGCCTTGTGCGCTCGCTTCCCGATTTACTGAGTGGCTTTAAGCCGAAGCGTCAGTGGCACAATGAGGGCGCATCACAGGCATGTCCCCGCACTCCAAGCAAGGACAACAGCCATGCCTGAACTGAGCCACGCATGTCCGACTTGAAAGCGCTTGCGATACGTGCGGCCCCGGTCCTGTTCGTCTTCCTTTGGTCGACCGGCTGGATCTCTGCGCGTGCCGCCGCACCTCACGCCGACCCACTGACCTTCCTGGCCGCCAGATACACCTTGGCCGGCATCGCGATGGCGGCTCTGTGTTTCGGCATGGGCGCCACCTGGCCTGCAACCCGAGCCGCGCGTGGCCATGCCCTGGTCTCAGGCGTGCTGCTGCATGCAGCCTATCTCGGACCGGTCTGGTACGCGGTGGCGCAAGGTGTCCCTGCAGGCATCTCCGGCGTGCTGGCGGGCGCCCAACCCCTGCTGACCGCTTTGCTGGCGCCGTGGCTCCTCGGCGAGCGCATCAGCCGGGCGCAATGGGCAGGCGTCCTGTTCGGCTTCGTTGGCATTCTACTGGTGCTGCAACCAAAGTTCGCCAGCATCGACGCCGCGCAGCTGGCGACCATCCGCTGGGCACTCGGCGTCAATGCGCTGGGCATGCTCAGCGTGACGTTCGGCACCTTCTATCAGAAGCGTTTCCTGGCCACCGGCGATCTGCGCACCATGGCCGCCTGGCAATACGTTGGCGCGGCCGCTGCAACTCTACCGGTTGCCTTTTTGACTGAAAATTTGCGCCTCGAATGGACCTGGCAGAGCACGCTGACGATGGCTTGGTCGGTCTTCGCGATCTCTCTCGGCGCCATCATGTTGCTGCTATG
>JAYSUN010000536.1:0-3314 GCA_043719045.1 Hyphomicrobiaceae bacterium
CCGTCCTCGAACGTAACTTCAACCGAAATATCCGCCGTCTTTGAGCCATCGTAGAGCGATTTGATCAGCGACTGATAGCGTTCCTCGATGAACGAACGACGGACTTTCTGTGTGCGCGTCAGTTCCCCATCGTCGGCGTCCAATTCCTTGTGCAGGATGATGAACCTGCGCACCTGGGAGCCGGCCGTGCGCGGCTCCTTCGACAACGCGGTATTCAGCTCGCCAACTCGCTTTTGGATCATCTCGACCACTTTGGGGTGGCCTGCGAGTTCCTGATAACTCGCATATGAGATGTTGTTGCGTTCGGCCCAGTTGCCAACGCTGCTCAAGTCGATGTTGATGAACATCGCGACGTAATCGCGGCCATGACCAAAGGCGACGGCTTCCTTGATCTCGGGAAAGAATTTAATGCGGTTTTCCAGAAATTTCGGTGAGAAAATGGCGCTGGTATTGAGGCGACCGACATCCTTGGCACGGTCGATGATGACCAGATGGCCGCGGCTGTCCAAGAAGCCGGCATCACCGGTGTGGACCCAGCCATCCGGCGTTTTGGTCGAGGCCGTAGCTTCGTCATTCTTGTAGTACTTCAAGAACACGCCTGGTGACTTGAACATGACTTCGCCGGACTCCGCGATCTTGATTTCAACCCCTGGTCCGGGCTTGCCAACCGTCTCAGGATAGACTTCGCCGTCCGGCTGCAACGTGATGAAGACGCTGGCTTCGGTCTGGCCGTAAAGTTGTTTCAGATTGATGCCGAGGGAGCGATAGAATTTGAAGAGTTCCGGGCCGATCGCCTCACCGGCTGTGTAGGCCAAGCGGAGGTTGCTGAAGCCCATGCGATTGCGCAGCGGCCCGTAAACCAGTTTGTCGCCGAGCCAATACAACGCCCGATCCGAGCCGCTGACCGGGTTGCCGTTCAGCACGTCTTCGCCGACGCGGTTGGCCACGCCCATAAAGTATTCGAACATTTTTCGTTTAATGGCGCTGGCGTCTTCCATCCGCACGGTCATTTGCGTGAGCATGGTCTCAAACACGCGGGGCGGGGCAAAGAAATATGTCGGGCCAATCTCACGGCGATCGTCGACGGCCGTTTCAGGGCTTTCCGGGCACGCGACACACAGGCCACCGGCATAGGCTTGGCCATATGAGAAGATGTGATCGCCGACCCAGGCCATTGGCAGGTATGCCAGCATGGTATCGTCGGCGGTGAACTTGTCGAAGACGTTGGCGTTGTGGCCGGATTTGACCACGTTGTCGTGAGTCAACATCACGCCCTTGGGTCGGCCGGTCGTGCCTGATGTGTAGAGCATGACCGAGACGTCGCTGCCTCTACCCTGGGCAATTTGATCTTGCCACCACGCTGCGGCGCTGATGTTGCTCGCCAATTCAGCGGCGCCGAGTTTTTGCACTTCGGCGAAGCTATGCAAGTGGCTGTGGTCGTAGTCCTTCAGCCCCCGCGGGTCTTCATAGATCATCCGCGTGAGCAACGGCACGCGATCCGAAATCGAGATCAGTTTGTCGACCTGTTCCTGATTGTGTACGACCGCCAGCTTTACGCCTGCGTTCTCAAGCACATAGGCCATCTCGTCGGCAACCGAGTCCTGGTACATCGGCACGGGTATGCCGCCGAGGCTTTGGACAGCGCAGAAGGTCCAATACAGGCGCGGCCGATTTTCGCCGACGATCGCGACGCTGTCGCCGCGCTCAAAACCGAGCTTGCGGAGCCCAAGCGCCAGTAACCGGATCTGGTCGTGGGCCTGATGCCAGGAATAGGTCTGCCAGATGCCAAGATCTTTGTGGCGCATGGCCGGTCGGCCACCAAACTGGTTGGCGTTGCGCAGTAGCAGTTTGGGGATTGTATCCAAGGCGCCGACGGGACCCGCTGGGCGCACGTGTGCTGACGCAGATAGGCCTGTCAAAGTCGGCTCCCTCTTGACGGTGTCGCACTTTCAAGTTGCGCTATCGCAACTCTGCGGCGATCTTGTTGTTCGCAGCGCGGAAGGCTGCTCTGCGTAAATTACATACCACCGCCGTGGATCTAAAGCACGCCATCGATCGGCGCAAGACAGATGAACGGGGCAAGCATCATCACAATGGCGTAGGCTTCGCGTTACCTTGGTGTCTTCAGAATGCGTCCTTGCCGCCAACCAGACAATCACCCCGTTGCGCCTTCAGTTAAGTCGTGACAGGTTTTTCGTGACCTCGGGGCGCTGCGGGCACCTCACGGAAGGCCAGACATTGGGAGCCGGCTATGGCGAGCGACGACACATTCTCGGGCGTCAAACCCGTCGAAGAGCGGCATCAACTCAATGAGGCAAACCTCACCACGTGGCTTGCAGCCAATGTCGATGGTTTTGAAGGCCCATTGTCGGTGCTGCAGTTCAAGGGTGGGCAGTCGAACCCGACCTACCGTCTTGATACTCCCTCCAAGCGGTATGTTCTGCGGCGCAAGCCATTCGGCAAATTGTTGCCGTCAGCGCACGCGGTTGACCGGGAGTACAAAGTCATTTCTGCGTTGCACAAAGCCGGTTTCGCCGCGCCGAAGACCTATGCGTTGTGCCGCGATGACAGCGTTGTCGGTACGATGTTTTACGTCATGGACATGGTCCCAGGCCGGATCCTCTGGGACGCAACATTACCGACGTTGGACGTCACTGAGCGAGGCCGCATCTACAAGGCGGAGATCGAGACCCTCGCCAAGCTGCATGCGTACGATCCGAAGGCCATTGGACTCGGCGATTTCGGTAAGCCCGGCAACTACTTCGCCCGCCAGATCGAGCGTTGGTCAAAGCAGTATCGCGCTTCAGAAACCGAGACCATTGAGCCCATGGAGCAGCTGATGGAGTGGCTGGCACGGACTGTGCCGGCGCAGGATCGCGTGTCCGTCGTGCATGGCGATTACCGCCTCGACAACATGGTCTTCCATGCGTCGGAGCCACGCGTGATTGCGGTGCTGGATTGGGAATTGTCGACGCTCGGCGATCCGCTCGCCGATTTGACTTATTTTCTGATGACCTGGGTGATGCCGCCGGCTGACAAGGACAGCGCCGGGTCGCGCGGGATCGCCGGCATCGATGTCGCGGCGCTTGGGATCCCGACCATCGAGCAAGCCGTGGCGCAGTATTGCGCGTTGACCGGTCGTCAAGGGTTACCGGATCTGAATTGGTATTTTGCCTACAATCTGTTCCGGCTGGCTGCCATTCTGCAGGGCATCGCGGGACGCGTGCGGGATGGGACTGCGGCCAGCGCGCAGGCCAAAGAAGCCATTAAACGGATCTGGCCGCTGGCTGAAGCCGGCTGGGACTACGCCAAAA
>JAYSUN010000537.1:0-9329 GCA_043719045.1 Hyphomicrobiaceae bacterium
CTGACGTGTGCGGATTGGTATCCGGCGCGCGGGGCTGGCCGGGTGGCCATCACCCATCAAGCCTCAGCCGCGCCACCGGCGGTTTTCAACCATGCGCCGCAGCAGGCTTTTGCCAGCTCACGCACGCGCAGAATAAAACTCTGGCGTTCCGTCACCGAGATCACGCCGCGGGCATCGAGCAGGTTGAAAAGGTGGCTGGCCTTGATGCACTGGTCATAAGCCGGCAACGCCATCAAATGCTTGTCGCCACTCGCGCCCTTGTCCAATAACGACTTGCACTCGATCTCTGCCGCGCGGAAATGCGCCAGCAACGCGTCTGTGTTCGCGTGCTCGAAGTTATAGCGTGAGTATTCCTGCTCGGATTGCTGGAACACGTCGTTGTAGGTCAACTTGCGCGCATCAGTCCGGCCATTGAAATTCAGGTCCCAGACGCGGTCGACGCCCTGGACATACATGGCCAAGCGCTCAAGACCATAAGTGATTTCGCCGGACACCGGGCGGCAATCAAAACCGCCGACCTGCTGGAAATAGGTGAACTGCGTCACCTCCATACCGTTGCACCAGACCTCCCAACCAAGGCCCCAGGCGCCGAGTGTCGGACTTTCCCAATCGTCCTCGACAAAGCGAATATCATTCTTCGCCGTATCGATACCGATCGCTTCAAGACTCTTTAGATACAAATCGAGGAAGTCCGGCGGTGACGGTTTCATAATCACTTGGAACTGATAGTAATGCTGCATCCGGTTCGGATTTTCACCGTACCGGCCATCTTTCGGGCGGCGCGACGGCTGCACGTAGCACGCATTCCAGCTGTTTGGCCCGAGCGCGCGGAGTGTCGTCGCCGGGTGGAACGTACCAGCGCCAACTTCCATGTCATAAGGCTGCAACACGACGCAGCCCTGCGCACCCCAGAATTGTTGCAGCGTCAGGATCAGATCCTGAAAACTCTCCTTCGGCCGTAGGGGCTGAAAGGCGGGTGCACTAGATACGGCGGCGGTTTTAGTGGGCATGATGGTCTCGACGCTGCGTTTGCAGCGCAATACACGTATTGCCGCCGGTCTGTCACGCATCGTGTTAATGTGGCTGACGGCCGCGACGCAAGTGCCAGATTTTGTGCCAGTCGGGACGTGCGATCGGCCACCGACCACGATGACCTGCAGGCGTCTAATTTAGCCGCACAATTGTTGCAGAAACTTCACCGGGCCGAAGCCCTGATTTTGACGTTTCCAAACTCCGGCACGCCAATCGCCGGAAAGACTCGGCGGATCCGCATTCGTCGGTTCCCTTTTCAATTGATCTATCGCGGCGACGGCGAAATCATTAGGGTTTTTGCCGGAGCACACCAGCAGCGCTGGCCAGATATCTGGGACACCGAGGAAGCGTGGAGCGCATGTGATTGACGGCCTCCTAAACTGGCTGCCCCGACTTCGGAGCCTTTGTTGCCGCATAATAGTGCCACAGCATCCGTGCCGCGACAGCTCGCCAGGGTTTCCAACGCGCAGCTGCAATCTCGGCCAGCTCATCAGCCTTCGGCCGGGCATCCAGCCCCATCGCCAACTGCGCCGCCGCCTGTAAGGCCAGATCACCGGCCGCAAACACGTCCGCGCGGCCAAGGCAAAACATCAGATACACATCGGCCGTCCATGGACCAACACCGCTGATCGCAATCAATTGGGCCCGTGCGTCCGCCTCATCGATCAGCGCTAACGCGTCCAAGTCGAGACCGTCACTCATTGCCTGCGCGATCGCCCGAAACGTTCTGACCTTTGGCCGTGACAGGCCGGCCGCGCGCAAGTCGTCGTCGGTTTTGCTCAACATCGCCTGGGCAGACATCGGCTGGACCGCAGTGGAAAAGCGGGACCAGATAGCTGACGCACTTGCCACTGACACCTGCTGGCCAATGATGATCCGTGCGAGCCCAGGGAAACCGGACAACTGCCGACGCAAGGGGGGATCGCCGGCGAGATCATGCATTTTACGAACCACCTCGCACGACCGGCGCAACGCCTCGATCCCGGCGCGGACGTCCACCTCCGTCTCGATCATGTGATTGAACTTGGGCCGCATGGGCGTACGGCGCATAACTCTCACAGTTTTCGGCACAACTGGCGTTTCAGCCACATTCCGAAACTTTTCGGACGGCCGAGCGTTCTTGGCGTATGGCTTGGACTTCACGGTAAATGCCGCCTCTGCTAGGTTGAAACCGGGAGGCTGAGCATCGCATGGAGAGAAGCTCAGAACCATGGCATCAGCTCACAAGATGTCACGCGCTCACCGGGCCGCGTGGTACACTGCAATTGCCGGTATGGTGCTATCGACAGCGGTTGTGGCCACGGCTCGACCGCAGCAGCAGCTTGCTGGCCTCGAATGGACACCTTTCCGGGATGCCCAACTAGGCTACGTGTTTAGCTTCCCCGCCAAGGTCTTCAGACCCGAATCCGGTGATCCGACCACGGCTCTGAAATCACGCACCGAAAAGCGTTCGGGCCAGATTTTCCGCTCGAAAGACGGCCAAGCTTATCTGCAAACGGCAGCCTTCGCCAACGTCGACAACGTCACGGCCGCCACTTATAAAAACCGAGTTGCCGCATCTTATGCGGACGCGCGCATTGAATATCAGCGCGTCACCGCGACGTTCTTTGTCATCTCGGGTGTGCGTGGCAAAGACGTCTTCTACGAGCGCGTCACTTTCAGCTGCGGCGGCCGTCTCATCAACGCCTGGGCGATGACCTATCCGCTATCCGAGGGCGCGCTGTATGATCGGATCGTCGAGGAATTCGCGCGCACCTTCCGCCCTGCCGAAAGCCGGGATAGCTGCTCATGAGGCTGCCCGCGTGCAGGGCATGTGAGCCGTGCAGTTGCTGCAATTGACGCTCCGTCAACTGAAGCCCAACTATCATGGTGGTGCAACCTCAGCCCAAGCGCCCGAAGTGAAGGTCCGCAATGATGCCGCTCAAGGTCCGCAAAGCCGCTGATCGAGGCAAAGCCAACTTTGGTTGGCTCGACAGCAAGCACACATTCTCCTTCGGTCACTACAATGATCCCGACCACATGGGGTTCGGCCCGCTGCGCGTCATCAACGATGATCGCGTCGCAGGCGGCGGCGGCTTCCCAACCCACCCACATGCCGACATGGAGATTATTTCCTATGTCGTCACTGGCGCGCTCGAGCATCAGGACAGCATTGGCACCGGCTCGGTGATCAAGCCGGGTGATGTCCAACGCATGTCAGCGGGCACCGGCATCCGTCATAGCGAGTTCAATGCCTCAAAAACCGATCCGGTCCACTTCCTGCAAATCTGGATAGTGCCCGAAACGCGCCATATTGAGCCCGGCTACGAGCAGAAATCATTCGAGGCGAAAGCCAAGCGTGGCAAGTTGCGGTTGGTCGGCTCGCGCCAAGGCCGTGACGGCTCGATAACTATTCATCAGCGTGTCGACATGTTCGCAGGCCTGTTCAAGACCGGCGAACGCGCCGTCCACCAGTTGGCTGAGGGCCGCGCAGCCTGGCTGCAGATTGCTCGCGGCACCGTGGCCCTGAATGGTGTAACGCTCAGCGCGGGCGATGGCGCGTCAATGGTTCAACCGGGCCTTCTGACACTCGACGGACTCGACATCACCGACGCTGAGGTGCTGCTGTTCGATCTGGCCGCGTGAATTCGAGCGACCCCAAATTCAACCGCGAGAGCGCTTTCATGAGCCACATCCTGTGGAAAGCGCTCTAATGCCCACCAAGGTACGCGCTTTGAACGGTTTTGTCCGCGCGCACATCGGCAGGCTTTCCGGCGGCCAGCACGGCGCCGTCGACCAGCACGGTCATCCGATCCGCAACGTTAAAAACGAAATCCATGTCATGCTCGATCAACATGACCGCATGATCTTTGGCCAAGGATTTAAGCAACGTCGCGATGCGTTCGCCTTCCTCCTGACCCATGCCAGCCAGCGGCTCATCGAGCAGCAGCACTTTCGGCTCTGTTGCCAGCGTCATGGCGATTTCCAACTGACGCTGCGCCCCATGAGACAGCGTCCCAGCCACACGGCCACCGGCCCACGGCAAGCCGGCCCGCTTCAACGCGGCATTCGCGCGGTCGACCAGATCGGTGGCTTTGGTCGCCGCGCGGAACAGGCCTCCACGTGGCGCAAACATGGCTTGGGCCGCCAACCGCACGTTCTCGAGCGCCGTCAAATCCTTAAAAATGTTCGTCCTCTGGAACGACCGCGCGATACCTCGGTGTACGCGAGTATGCGCCGGCAGTATTGTGATATCGACACCCTCCAATAGGATCATCCCGCTGCTCGGTGACAGCTCGCCAGACAGCAAATTGACGAACGTCGATTTGCCAGCACCATTCGGTCCGATGACGGCGTGGAGTTCACCTTGCGCGAGCTGGATTGACACATCTCGTACGGCTTGTAGGCCACCGAAATTGCGGCACAGCGCGGTGGTCTGCAGCAGCGGTGTTTGCGGGTGGTCAGTCATCGCGCTTGGCCTCCGCAACGAAGCCCTGGTCATCGTCATGATGTTGCGACCGATCCGCGTTTGGCAAAACGCGACCAGGCCACCGAATGCCCGTCAACCCCCGTGGCAAAACCAACACCACTGCCAAAATCACCAAGCCCTCGACCAACAACTTCCGCTCTGTCAGAAGTTGCGCGACTTCGCCGAGCACCGTGTAAGCGAGCGCGCCGACGATCGGTCCCGCCAGCGATCCGAGCCCGCCAAGCAGGATCATCAATAGCGCCTCGGCCGACTTGTGCCATCCGACCAGTTCCGGGTTCACGAACGCACGGTGCAGGCTCCACATGTGCCCAGCCGCGCCAGCAAGAGCTCCAGCCAACACAAAAGCTGCCAGTTTGTAGACATAGGTATTGTAGCCGATCGCCTGCATTCGATGCTCGTTCGCGCGGATCCCTTCGAGCACTCGGCCGAACAGCGAACGGAGCACGACGGCCAGAAGGAGATACATCGAAATCAATTGGATCAGAGCCACATAGTATGTGCCAAGATAAATCCGCCGTCGCGGCAATTCCAAGGTTGCACCAAACGCCGAAATAACGGGTCGCGTCAGGTAAGCTCCGTCCGTACCACCGCCAATTTTTGTGTCGTGAAAGACAAAGAAAATCATCTGGCCAATCGCCAACGTGACCATCAGAAAAAAGAATCCTTTAGTGCGCAGTGAGATCGCACCCATGACCAGGGCAGCACACGCCGCCGCTGCCATCGCCGCCGGCAGCGTCAACCAGATCGGCGCCGGACTACCCTGGGGCGACAGGAAATACACGATGTAGGTGGCCAGCCCATAAAGCGCACCGTGGCCGAGACTGACCAGACCAGTCGCACCAACCAGCAGCTGCAGCGACAGCGCGAGCATGGCACCGATCATTGCCGTCGTGATCAACTCGACATGGTACACCGAAGCAATCTGCGGCAGGATCGCTAACCCGACTGCCAGCATCGCCAGCATGGCACAGCCAGAACCAGTCTGCGGCAACAGCCGTGTGGCCGCGTTCATGAACACCCTCCACTGTTAGTATCCCGGAACTCGGTGCGCGGGCGGTGCTGCAAATACCCGGGACCCCGAGGGGCGAGAAGGAGCACGAGTTGCGCGCAATGCATCATCCCGGCCTTCCGAACAAACCGGCAGGCCGAACCAGCAAGACGACTGCCATCAAAACGTAGATCGCGAGCCCCGCGACAAATGGCGCATACGCCTTACCTAAGGTATCGACCATCCCGATCAAGAGGGCCGACCAGAATGCCCCCGATACCGAACCGAGCCCACCGATCACCACCACGACAAATGAAATGATCAGCATCCCATCGCCCATGTTTGGATACACTGACGACAACGGCGCATTCAAAGCCCCGGCGACCAGCGCGAGCGCGGTGCCAACCGCAAACACCGTCAGATGCACGCGCCGCGCGTCAATCCCAAGGATGTCGACCATTTCAGGTTTTTCGGCCGCGGCCCGGATAATCGCGCCCATTTTGGTGCGCTCGATCCAGTAAAACAGCGCGGCTGCCAGCGCGAGGCAAACGCCGATGACCACAAATCGATACGCCGAGTAGCTGAATCCAGCCGTAATCGGAATCGAGAAATCCAATGCCGCTGGGATCGGCACCGAATGGAAGTCATTGCCGACCAACAGCGAGCGGGACTCCTCAAAAATCAGGATCAGCGCAAATGTCAGCAATACTTGGTCCAGATGCTCGCGCTTGTAAAAATATCGGAATAGAAATCGCTCCAGTAAGCCGCCGAGGACGATCCCACCAACGATGGCGACCGGCAGCGCAAACCAAAGCGACCCTGTCGTCTTGGCCACCACAAACGCCGTATAGGCGCCGATCATGAACAGCGACCCGTGCGCGAGGTTGATCACACCGAGCACGCCGAAAATCAGCGTCAACCCACTGGCGATCAGAAACAGCAGCAGGCCGTATTGCAAGCCGTTCAGCAGCTGCGCAAGGAAAACCGAGATGGCCATTGGAAACGCTCTTGCCCTTTCCCCTTCAGTCGTCGCGGCGCGGAGAGGGTGCCTGAAAGTCGGGTGTTACCAAACCGCATCAATACTGATTTTTGGGGTTTGGTATGCGCGCGCGGGATTGGCCGACTTGCTCGACAATAGAGGGTGGCCGCGCACAAAGCGAAGTGGTTACCAGCCCGCAATCCGTCGAAGCCCGCAATCGGTCAAAAAACGAGTCGAAACTTCTGCGGGCTGGCAGAGCGCTTTCATGAGTCACATCGTGTGCAAAGCGCTCTGGGGAGAAGGCAACCAGCCTCTGTCTTAAAGCTTACAGCCCGTGCCGGGATCAGTCAGCGCCTCGACGGCGATACCCGTGACTTTGTTCAGCCCGCCCGTGGCTTTGCGCAGATAGATATTCTGCACGATTTCCTGCGATTTCGAGAAGCTGACCGGCCCGCGTGGACTGTCGAGCTTGGCAGCTCGCATCGCCGCATAAAGCCCAGCCTCATCCTCGATCTTGCCTTTCACTGCCTCGAGGCCGACCCCAAGCAGTTGTGCCGAATCGTAACCCTGCACCGCATAGACGTCGGCTTCACGTCCAGCCTTGGCCTTGAACGCGGCGCGGAAAGCCGTGTTCTTTGGATTGTCGATGCCATCGCCGTAATGCAGCGCGGTTTCAACGCCTTCCGCGGCAGCGCCCTGTGGTCCCAGCACGCCCTCGGTCAGGAAGCCTGAGCCACACAACGGCACTTTGATGCCAGCCGCAGCATAATCCTTGACAAAATTGATGGCCCCACCCCCAGCAAAGAACGCACCCACCGCCTCGACCCCCAGACCCGGGATTTGCGCCAGCAACGGTTGGAAATTGGTTTCCGGGAATTTCAGCGTCAGGTTGGCGACGACTTGCCCACCGCCGGCTTCGAGACCTTGCTTGAAGCCTTCGCCAGCTTCAGAGCCTGCCGCATAATCCCAGGTCACCCAGGCGACCTTCTTGACGCCACGCTTGCCGAGCGCGAGGCCCATGCCGTATGCGGGCTGCCAGTTTGAGAACGAGGCGCGAAACACATTCTTTGCACACAACGCGCGGGTTACGGCCCCGGCGCCGGCGTTCGGCACGATGCACAGAGTGCCAGACTCGGTGACGGCCTTGTGGATGGCCATCTGAACGCCCGAGTGGACGGTGCCGATCAGCACATCAACGGCGTCGCGCTTGATCAAACGGTCTGCGTTCTGCGGCCCAAGTTCGGGCTTCGACTCATCGTCGACTTTGACAAATTGAATCTCGCGACCACCGAGCTTGCCGCCCTTTTCAGCGACATACATTTCGATTGAATGCGTGATGTTCTCGCCGAGTTGCGCGAATGTGCCGGAATACGGCAACATCAGACCGACTTTCAACGGCTTGGCCTGCGCAATCGCCCAGCCGGTTGGCACCGCCGAGGCCGCGGCAAACGCCCCGCCCGCTTTCAGCAACGTCCGGCGCGAGGGCGCACGTGTGGTCTTCGTCATACAAGTTCCTCCCAAGGGACACAGTCAGTCATGAAGGCTGCTGCAACGTTGGTCCGTCGCATGCTCGATCGTGTGCATTATATCGCATTTTTTGCCGGTTGGCGTGCAGGCTTGAAAAAAGTTCTAGGCACTACGGCGGTCATTGGCAATCTCCCGAATGCCAAGGCACTCCATAGTTTTGAGCCTGTGATGGCAAACCCGGATTGATCGTCAAGTCGCTCATGCGCGGCGCCTGCGTTGGAGCTGCAGCTAAACCATCGGTTTATATCTCCGCCCGCGAGAGCCGACGATTGACGATGCCTGTTGTCATAGATTGACCGAAGCAGCGGCGCGGTTTAGCAGCAGGCACTGAGTGACTGACGTATCGGCGGTAACGGCGCCTCTCGCCTTGATCGCGTCGAACACCCTATGAACACTCGCCCTGCGCGTCATCGAAGGAGACACCCATGACTGTCCGCGTCGCCATCAACGGCTTTGGCCGCATCGGCCGCAACATCCTACGCGCCATTGTGGAATCCGGCCGCAAGGACATTCAGGTTGTCGCCATCAACGATTTGGGCCCGGTTGAAACCAACGCCCACCTGCTCCGCTTTGACAGCGTGCATGGCCGCTTTCCGCACACCGTCACTGTCAAAGGCGACACCATCGACGTCGGCTACGGCCCGATCCAAGTCACCGCCGAACGCGACCCGGCCAAGCTGCCGCACAAAGCCATGAACATCGACATCGCCATGGAATGTACGGGCATCTTCACGACCAAGGAAAAGGCGGCGGCCCATTTGGCGGCCGGTGCCAAGCGCGTCATCGTCTCAGCCCCCTGCGACGGCGCTGATCTGACCGTCGTTTTCGGCGTCAATCACGATAAGCTGACCAAGGATCATCTGGTCATCTCCAATGCCTCGTGCACGACCAACTGTTTAGCGCCGGTAGCAAAGGTCTTGAACGACGCCGTCGGCATCGAAAAAGGCTTCATGACCACCATCCACGCCTACACGGGCGACCAGCCGACCCTCGACACCATGCATAAGGATCTGTATCGCGGTCGCGCCGCTGCCCTGTCCATGATCCCGACCACCACCGGTGCTGCCAAAGCTGTTGGCCTCGTCCTGCCGGAACTGAACGGCAAACTCGACGGCACCTCGATCCGCGTGCCGGTGCCCAATGTTTCGGTTGTCGACTTCAAATTCATCGCCAAGAAAAAGACCAGCGTCGCCGAAATCAACGAAGCCGTCTTGGCTGCCTCCAGGGGTTTCCTCAAAGGCATTCTCGGCACCACGGATCAGCCCAACGTGTCGATGGACTTCAACCACGATCCGCATTCGTCGATCTTCCACCTCGACCAGACCAAGGTCATG
>JAYSUN010000538.1:0-3307 GCA_043719045.1 Hyphomicrobiaceae bacterium
ACGTTCCACACGGCAGTGAATTGGATCGGCGTGGTCGCTCGAGACGATGGCAAAGTGATTTGGGATTTTGAGCTGCGTCGTCGCGAGGAAGGCGAAGTTATTCCCTTTCCGGTCGTTCCCAAGACACCGGCAGGCGAAACGGTGGTCCGTCCGATTGCGCCCGACGTGGCCGACGACGAAACTGGCGACAAAGAAGTCTGACAATGTCAGGAAAATTTAATCATGCGCTACTGCTTCTAGCGAGGCAGTATAGGCGAGCGAGTCAGGGTGCGGTTGCTCAAAAGGCGGGCCTTGATCAAGGATATTATTCGCGAATGGAAAATGGACTTCTGCCCGAAGGTCCGTCTTCCGAGAATGTCGAAAAGGTTGGTCGGGCGCTCGATTTTCCACCGGCATACTTCTATCTCGACGACGGCCTGACAGGGCTTCCGCTGAGCGTCCACCCGATGAACAGGCGAAAAGCTTCGGTCGGGTCCACTGCGCTAAAGCAAGTCCATGCTGAACTGAACATCCGGCTTATCCATTTGCGCCGATATTTGCGGGCTGCGGATATTCATCCTGAGCTACCGCTTCCCCAAATTGACGTTTATGAAGGCGGTGGTCCTGCCCAGGTGGCACAAACAATTCGGCGGGCATGGTCGATCCCGGAAGGGCCAATCGACAATCTTACTGATTACTGCGAGCGCGCTGGAATATTGGTAATTTGGTGCGAGCTTGAGAGTGGCATTGATGGCGTAACTATGAAAGTTCGCGATTTGCCGCCCTGCATCTTCCTGAATCGGAACGTGCCGCCTGATCGCATGAGGGCGTCGCTGGCGCATGAGTTGGGCCATGTAATCATGCACACCATCCCCACGGACACCATGGAGGATGAAGCCAACGCGTTTGCGAGCGAGTTTATGGTGCCAGAACGCTTGTTTCGGCGCCAGTTTGCTGGGCGTAGCGGGGTGACGCTTGAGTGGCTGGCTCGCCAGAAGGCCTACTGGAAGGCCTCTATGGCATTCCTTCTGTATCGGGCGGGCGCGCTCGAAATGGTCACCAGACATCAATCAGAATATGCTTGGAAGCAGATTTCCTCGCGAGGCTGGCGAACGCGGGAGCCGCAAGAAACTGATTTCCCTTACGAAGTGCCGACTGCCTTCCCCGAGCTTTTGCACATTCATGGGAATGTTCTCAAATATGACCTTCAAACCATTGGGGACCTGATTGTCAGCAACGTTTCGGACGTGCAGCGGCTGTATCAGCCATACCTCAACCGGCAAGGGCTGTATGCCGTAAAGTGAAATAATATGCTTGACACTAAGCATGAAAGTTCATATCAAAATGGGCATGAACAAGCTGCCCCTTACTAAGCGCGTCCAAATCCTCGCCATGCTGTGCGAGGGTTCATCCATGCGCTCGATCAGCCGCGTTGCCGACGTGTCGATCAACACCGTCTCCAAGCTGCTTGTCGAGGCCGGGGAGGCTTGCCTCGCCATTCACGACGAAACGGTGCGCAACGTGAAGGCGAGCCGGGTCCAGTGCGACGAAATCTGGTCGTTCTGCCATGCCAAGCAAAAGAACGTGGCGACCGCCAAGGCCGCACCGGAAGGCGCTGGCGACGTGTGGACCTGGACCGCACTCGACGCCGATACCAAGCTGATCGTCTCGTTCTACGTCGGCGACCGTTCGGGCGAAAGTGCGATGGTCCTTATGGACGATCTGCGCACCCGCCTTGCCAACCGCGTCCAGCTCACCACCGATGGCCACAAGGCTTATCTGGAAGCCGTAGAAGGCGCATTCGGGAGCGACGTGGACTTTGCCCAGCTCATCAAGCTCTACGGCCCCACGATCACCGCACCGGGCCGCTACAGCCCCGCCGAATGCATCGGCGCAAAAAAGCAGCGTGTTATGGGCAGCCCCGACATTGCCCACGTCTCGACCAGCTACGTCGAGCGCCAGAACCTTACGATGCGGATGTCCATGCGTCGCTTCACTCGGTTGACGAACGCTTTCAGCAAGAAGCTCGACAACCACATTCACGCGCTGGCGCTCTATTTCGCGTTCTACAATTTCTGCCGTATCCACAAAATGCTGCGCGTTACCCCGGCAATGGCAGCGGGGATCACCGACCACCTGTGGTCGCTGGAGGATATCGTTGCTAAGATCGACGCGCTGGCACCGGCCCCGAAAGCGCGCGGGCCCTACAAGAAGCGTGGCTAAGCCACCGAACGCCGCCCGACGATTAGGTCGAAGAGATCGCTTGCCGCTTCCATTGAGGACGCTTTCGCCAGTATTTCCAACGTGTCGAGCAACCCCGACTTGCGGGAGCACATCACAAAATATCCGTTCCCGCCGCCCAGAGTGTCGCGTTCAAAATGTTCCTCGTATGTTTCTGGCGAAATCGGTGATACGTAGAGCGTGGTCTCGGAGTCGATTGCTGCCCTTAGGACGATATCTTCCATGCTAGATACCCCGAACTTTCAGTTCCACCGCAAACCTCGTTTCTCGGCCAATCACGTGGCCGAGTATTTGACAACGCAGACGGCGACGCAGCGCGAGGCGGTAATCCGAAAGGCCAAGTTTCCCCGCAAAGTCTCTGTCATCGCCTACAGCCAAGCCTTACCTGCAATCGGTAAATTTCTCTCCACCAACTCAGGCGACACATCGTATTTCGGCGACGCCTTGGCGCGCCTTGCCGATAAGGAACGGCGTGAGCAAGGATATAACAGAGACGAAGCCAAGCGATGCCAGGCCGCAATCAACGCCTTTATCGAGACATACAACGGTTCGTCGCTTCGAAAATGCAAGTTCGGACTCGGCCCCCAGGACGTGGCATTTTCCGTTTCGGGCGTGCGCTTAAACGTAAGGATGGATGCTCCAATCCTAGAGGAAAATCTGGACGGGCAGGCCTTCTCCGGGGGTTGTGTCTTAGTGATGGCCAGCACCGAAGATGCGCGCAAAAATATCGACGAAAGAAAGAAGCACGTCGCGGCGCTAGTGCATTGGAGCCTAGAGCAGACATCCTCGCAGATCGAGCCGTTGCCGCGTCTTTGTATGTCCTTCGACCCTTTCGGCGTCGATATCGTCAAGGCCCCCAAATCAAACGAACGCCTGAGGCGCGCCATTACCTCTTCGTGCCATGAGGTGGCGTCCCGCTGGGACGATATCGAGCCACCGGCTGGATATGACGGGCCTGATTGGCGCTAAATTCAAACTGAGACACTACCAAAAAGTTGGAACGGGGTCTTGCCGTGCCCGCAGTCGTTCCCCGCACCCACAGGACTATTTTTCTCTCACGAATGGCCAAGTCTGATGCGGGCCGGTC
>JAYSUN010000539.1:0-9315 GCA_043719045.1 Hyphomicrobiaceae bacterium
GAATTGACGGACGAACGCGACGGCGAACGATTGGATCGTGCTGCGATTGTCGCTGGCGAAATTCGCATGGGCGATCGCGCGTATCTCCAACCTGATCAATCGCGGCCGTCCGCGCGGGCGGCGACGACGTCCTCATTCGCGCCCCGTCGTGTCGAAGACGCGCAAGAGCGCTTCGGGAATGGTGCGCGCTGGCTCGATGTCGAAGGCAGATCGTTCGATTTGATCGCGACACTGATGAAGTCGAAAAGCGTTGATATCATTGATCAACCGATCTGGATCAAGGGTACGGCTGCGACGCCGATCGCGCTGCGTCTCGTGGCGATCCGCAAACCAGAGGCGGCGATCGCCGAAACGCGTACCAAGCTCGAAGCCGAGGCGCGTGCCAAAGGCCGCGAACTGCAACCGGAAACCTTGGTCGCGGCCGGCTGGGTGATTCTCGTCACGTCGCTCGACATCGTCGAGTTCCCGACCTCAGTCATCGGCGAACTCTACAAACTCCGCTGGCGGATCGAGATTGCCTTCAAATATTTGAAAAGCGGGCTCGGCTTCAAACGCCCGCCGGTGGACGATCCCGACATCGCCAAAGCTCACATCCTCAGCCACCTCGTGATGGCCCTCATGACCGAGCCGCTGAGCGCGGGGCATCTCGGTGACTCTCCCCGCCTGATGGCCGCATAAAAAACGGCCATTGGCGGCTGATGCTGCTCGTCGCCTCGACCCTGCTCGACGCCATCATTCCGAAGCCGACACTCAGCGACATAGCCTCAGCCAAAATCCGCCTCACGCGCAATCTCGTTGAGCCGCCACGGCGGCGAAGGTATCTGACGCAAAGGTTGGTAAGTTAGCGCGTATGGGGGACATCGGAGGGTTGCGGGCGCGCGAGTGCGGGCTCATCTCTCCCCACGATGTCCCGGAATTTGGTGGGCCACTGGCACGGCAAATATCCGGGATCTTTGCCTCTCACCGCAGATCACAAACGTCACCAAGCCAGCGACACGGAAAGATCCCGGATATCTGCCACGCGGTGCCCGCGCGCCAAATTCCGGGACATCGGGCAATGGATCGCACAAGCGCTCCGCCAGCAGCTCGCGAATCGAGTACCGTTGAGCGCGTCCTTATACCCATCCGCAGAATCAGTGACGTGTGCGGATGGGTATCCGCGCGCGGGGCTGGCCGGGTGGCCGCGCCCCACGAAAAGAGACGACCAGCCCGCAGCTCCCAAGAGGAATGAGGCATGATTAATGCGGGCTGGTGTAAGACGCCGAAGGTGCGAAGTGGCAGCGACCCAACTGCGATCTCACATCCTGGCCACCCCAAACGTGGTCGCCTTCAGCGGGCGCATCTCTGCTTCACGGCAGATGCTCAGGCACAGCGCCAGCACCTTGCGCGAATCCCGCGGATCGATCAGCCCGTCGTCCCACAGGCGCGCGGTGGCATACAGCGCGGTGCTCTCGGCTTCCATGCGCTTGATGATGCCGGCTTCCATCGTGTCGAGTTTGGCGCGATCGACGGCCAAGCCCTCGCGTTTGGCCTTCTCTTCCGTGACGATGCTCATCACCTTCGCCGCCTGCGCGCCACCCATCACGGCAATCCGATTATTCGGCCAGGCAAAGATGAAGCGCGGATCAAAGCCGCGCCCGCACATGCCGTAATTGCCTGCACCAAAACTGGCGCCGATGTGCAGCGTGATCTGCGGCACCGTCGCATTGGCCACCGCCTGGATCATCTTCGAGCCATGCTTGACGATGCCCGCCGCCTCCGCCTCGCGGCCGACCATGTAACCCGTGGTGTTCTGCAGATAGACGATCGGCATATTCGACTGCGAGCAGGCCTGGATGAAGTGCGCAGCTTTGCTCGCGCCTTCTGCATCGATCGGCCCGTTGTTGCCGACCAAGCCAACCGCGTGGCCTTCAATCGCTGCGTGGCCCACCACCGTGTGCGTCCCATACAGCGCTTTGAACTCGAGGAAGTCGCTGCCGTCGACCAGCCGCGCAATCACCTCGCGGACATCGACCGGTTTACGATAATCCACCGGCACCAGACCCGCCAATTCGTCGGGGCTGAAGACTGGCTCTTTGAATGTCCGCGATGGCAAGGGCGCCAGTTGATCATGCCATGGCAACTTGGCCATCACCTCGCGGGCGATGCGGATCGCCTCGGCGTCATCTTCCGCCAGATACTCAGCCAGTCCGGATTGGGTCGCGTGCATTTCCGCGCCGCCGAGCACCTCGTCGGTCGCGATTTCGCCGGTGGCGGCCCGCAACAGCGGCGGTCCCGCCAGAAACACTTTGGCCTTGCCGCGAACCATAATAACGTAGTCGGACAAACCCGGCAGATAAGCCCCACCCGCCGTCGATGATCCGTGCACGATGGTCACCTGCGGAATACCGGCCGCCGACATCCGCGCCTGGGTCGCAAACCCGCGTCCGCCATCGACAAACATCTCGGCCTGATACAGCAGATTGGCGCCGCCCGACTCGACCAGCCGCACGGTCGGCAATTTATTCTGCATGGCAATCTGCTGCATGCGGTGGTTTTTCTTGACCGCCATCGGCGTTGAAGTGCCGCCCTTGATCGCGCTGTCCGACGCCGACACCATGCAGCGCACACCCGACACGTATCCGATCCCGGCGATCCCGCCACCGCTTGGCTGGTCAACATCATCATGCAGACCGAAGCCACACAACGTCGACAACTCCAGCCACGGCGCACCTCGGTCGAGCAGCAGCGCCACGCGCTCGCGGGGCAACAGTTGTCCGCGTTTCTGAAACAGGTCCGCCTTCGCGTTTGACGCGGCGCGCACCTGCGCCTCCAGTCCGCGGAACTGCTCGACCAGTGCCAGCATGTCGGCACGATTCTGTTTGAATGCAGCGCTAACGGGTTCAACACGGCTGGCAATAACGGGCATCGGCTGGTCTCTTGATGGCAATGAAAACGCACCCCAAGCTCTGTCCCACCGGATCGGCGTTGGCAAGCATCTACAATCGTTTGAGCTCAGCCCGGATCGTTTCCGCACTCACGGAATGCGGCACGCGCACAGCGCGTGACACATATCCGGGATCTTTCCGTCGCGCTGGCTTGGCCGCGTTCTTGAGGTGCGGCGGCAGGCAAAGATCCCGGATATTTGTTGTGCCAAGTGGCCCATCAAATTCCGGGACATCGGAGGGGGGATCGTGGGGCGCGAGTGTGGGCTCACTCCGACCTATACCGCGTGCGGTGCTTGGAACGCGCCGAGCGGCCGGCGCGCCACGGCCGCGTGGACCCCGCGCCCGGGGCGATAAAAGGCAGCAGCGATTGATGTTGCGCGCTGGTCTGTTCCGGGGCCGTCATCGCGGCCATCGGCTCGACGCTCTTGCGCTCGCACGGCAGCAACAGTCCGGTGCCATCGTCGCGCATCGGCCCGATCACGCTGACACGTACGTCCAGATAATCCGAAAAACGCCGCGCGCTTGCGTCCGACCGTTGCCTGTCCATCCGCATCGCCAAAAGAGCGAATCGGACATATCGCGGAGCCACAGCAGTCGCGCGCGATGACAAAATGAATCAATACAATCAAGCCAGCCGTAACGGCCCGGATGCTTCAGCTGGCAAGTTTGCAACCATCGCGTAGAAATTTGTCAGACGTCGTTCGGCGGTCTTTAAATCCGGTGCGCGGCCGGCAGACTGGCTTTCACCCGTGTAACAGCGCCACGTAAAGCCGTCAGCACTGGCGACCGCGGTGCCACAACGGGCAATTGAACCAATTGAAATGTGCGGATCAGACTTGGCATAGAAATTCACCACACCAGTGTAAGGGCAACGTTTCGACGATAGCATAACGCAACTCCTTGGACCCCGGCACTGCCGGTGCGACCCCCCAAAGACCGCTGTCGTTTCACTCCGCAATAGCCATCCGCCGGTCGTGCACTTTTCAGTGTTTCGGCGCTTTGGCTGATCTTCGGGCTTTGCTAGCGATGTGTGCAGACGTTGCGCAGATCGTTGCTCTGCCTCTGTTGTATTGAACTTTAGTTAATACCTAAAAATCCCGGACGTCTAGTCACGTTGTGTAAATTCAAAACGGCAGTTGTGCCACTTGGTGTGTGAAATAGTTGCCGATGGCCGTCAGCAACGAGTCCGTCACCTTTTCGCGCCATGTATCAGATCGCAGATTTTGTGCGTCCTGCTGGTTGGTTACGTAAGCCAGCTCAATAAGAACTGACGGTGTTTTGGCTGACTTCAAGACGCGGAAGTTGGCTTCTCGGTCCGGGTTGCTCATCATCGGCGTTGAAGCGCCCATGAATTCAATCACCGATTTTGAAAACTGGCTTGTGCGGTCCTTGTTGGCCGCAATTTCACTGCGCGCGAGGTTCTGCAGAAAACCTTTGACGGCACTCACATCACCAGCCGAACTCTTGATGCCGTCGAGTTCCTTTGACGTCAGCACGTTTTCAACCGCTTCGTTGCCAGCCGACCGCTGCAAGCCCTTCGACGTCGCATCTTTCAGCGAGTAGATCGTCGCGCCGCGCGCGCCTGAGCCGGCGTAGTCAGCATGCACCGCGATGAACAGTGCCGCCCGGTTGTTGTCCCCAAATGCACGGCGCGCATCAAGGTCGACGAACTTGTCGTTGTCGCGCGTCATCAGCACTTTGTAGCGACCGGTCGCCATCAGCTTGTCGCGCAGTTTCAACGAGAAAGCCAAAACCACATCCTTCTCAACAGTGCCATATTTCGTGGCGCCGGAGTCATGACCACCGTGGCCCGGGTCGATCACAATAATAGGCTTGTAGATATTGGTTTCGCGAGTCCTTGGACGTTGAGCAGCCTTCGGGCTGGGCGGCTGCACGGCGCCCGCTCCAAGCGCATTTGGGGCTGACAACGACGCCTTCTTGACAGCTGATGGTTTGGCTGCATCGACGGGCACAATTTCAAGGACCAGACGGGGCGGTTTGCCATCCTTGGCCTTTTCGATTGCAGCTTCGGCAACAACGGGGCCGGTCACGTCGATAACGATACGGGTTTTGCCCGGAGCCGCGATGCCACCGTAAAAGGACTTCACCAGTCCGACTGCTGCGCCACCCGGAAGGATCGGCAGTTGAAATTTGACGTCAGGCAAGTCAACAAAAACACGATGCGGATTCGACAATGAAAAGACCTGAAACTCGACGGCGCGTTCAAGGCCGATGACAAATCGAGTCCGATTGGTATCGCCGCCAAGGGCTGGATTGACCGCGGCGGTCACGCCGGACGTCGCAGCAGCCGGTCCCGGTTGAGCCGATGCTGGCTGCATCGACTGCGCTGGCAGAAGCAGCATGGCCACAGTCATCATGCGGCGCACTTGCGTGCACCCGGTCAGCTTAGGACCCATGTTGTCGACCCCCGTCTACTCAAGCACAAAAATGGCGGATGTCTTGTCCTGCCGGATGACTATGTCTTTTTCCGGCAGGATCTGAGGCGTTGTTATGATCCAGGAAGCGTTAAAGGGCGGTTAATACTAATGAAGTCTTACCTGCCCGCATTTCAGCGGCGGGAAGCGAACACGGTGGCAGTGCCAACTCCGAGGACACTGCAGCTCAGGGCTTGCGGAGGCCACAGCCGTGCTCAATATGCAGGCGTCCTTGTTCACGTTCCATCATCTCATGTTGGTAAGCCCCATGACCGCCACAGCAGACGCTTTCATCACCGAAGTACCGCTCGATTTCGCGAAGCTGTCGTCAGACCTGGAGCGTGCCCTTCGACTGCGGAACGCGCCCTTTGCCATGAAGATGTTTCAGCGCCGAGCCGACATGGAAGTGATCGAGAAAATCCGCCGTCCGAAGTCCGTGCACACCCTGGACCAAGTCGTCGGCCAAGCCGCGCGCCTTGGCTGGACCGTCGGCGTCACCTCGGAAGACCTGGTCGGTGACCAGTGTCGCGCCGTCGTTGGCCTCGGCAATGCCAAGACAGAAGCCTGGCGCTCCGGCCAAGCCACAGTCGGCGTCTGGCATGGTACGCTTCCGGATGCCGCCGCCCGGCAAGCTGCACTCGCTTGCGTCCCCGATGGCCAATATGAGGCACTCGCGGTCAGCCCACTCGCCAGTGGCCGCCTCGATCCACCGGATATCGCCCTGTTTTATGCCACACCCGGTGCCATGATGTATTTCATCAACGGCCTGCAATACGTTGGCTACAAGCGCTTTGACTGGAGTGTCGTCGGTGAAACCGCATGCGCCGACAGCTGGGGTCGCGCGCTGACGACAAAAACGCCGTCCTTGTCGATCCCGTGCTTTGCCGAGCGGCGTTATGGCGGTGTGCTTGACGACGAAATGTTAATGGCGCTGCCGCCCAGCTTCATCGCAAAAGCGCTGACCGGTATGGCGAGCCTTGCCAAGAATGGCTTGCGCTATCCGTTCCCACAATACGGCATCCAAATGGATGTCCGCGACGGCATGGCCAAGAGCTATCCCGACCGCGCGAAGAAGCCGTAACCGGCTCGGTTGCCACAGCCAAAATTCGACACAGCGCCTTGCACTCCACGGAGGTTTTGTTCTAGTGGCCCGTCGCGCCAAAATTGCTGAATGGCCGCGACGTCTTTCAATTTTGGCGCGACATGAGGGCCACGAGCAAAAACATGGGCTGAGTGTGGCGTTCATCGCGCCTTGGTTGAGACCAGTCGAGCCGGAATACCGATCAACCAAGGCGCGACGCCACACTAGCCGCGAACGATCGCGGCGATGGACTTGCTGACTTCGGCAATCGGCGCCATGCCATCGACAGATTTCAAGACACCCTTGGCGTAGTAATAGCCAATGAGTGGCGAGGTTTCGCGATAATAGGCCATCAATCGGGTCCGCAACGCCTCGGCCGTGTCATCGGCGCGTGGCTTGCCGCCGGCAGCTTTGGTCTCAGCCGCACGCTTTTCGACACGAGTCGACAAGATCGCATCGTCGACCTTGAACTCGATCACTGCATCCAGTTTCAGCGTCTTCGCCTGCAACATTTTGTCGAGCGCGGCAGCCTGTCCAAGCGTGCGCGGAAAGCCGTCGAGGATGAAGCCTTTGGCGCAATCTTTCTCGCCGATGCGATCTTCAATGATTTTGATGACGATATCATCGGACACCAGCCCGCCTGACTTCATCACGGCGTCGGCAGCTTTGCCAATGGCGGTCCCAGCTTTGACGGCTGCTCGCAGCATGTCGCCGGTGGAGAGTTGCGGGATGCCCAGCCACTCGATCAAGATCCCGGCTTGGGTGCCTTTGCCCGCGCCCGGCGGCCCTAGCAGGATCAGTTTCATTACATTCCCCACATGCCAAAAGTGCCGAGTAACAAGAGCCGAAACCGAACGATCAAACGACTTTGCCGCGACTAGTCCACTACAGTTTGCCTCAAAGTGTCGAGCAGAGTCGAGTGACCCGTTTCCCGTCATGACTGAGCCTGTGGAGCGCTACTTGCGACCCAACTTCGATTTCTTGATCAGGCCTTCGTATTGCTGAGCAATCAGGTGGCTTTGAATCTGAGCGACGGTGTCCATGGTGACGCTGACCGCGATCAATAGCGATGTGCCGCCGAAGTAGAATGGCACGGCCGCATAGGAGATCAGCACCTCGGGCAACACGCACACAATCGCCAAATAGATCGCACCGACGACCGTGATGCGGGTCAAGACGTGGTCGATGAAGGCAGCGGTCTTTTCGCCGGGACGGATCCCGGGAATGAAGCCGCCATATTTGCGCAGATTGTCCGCCGTTTCAGTTGGATTGAACACGACCGCGGTGTAAAAAAAAGCAAAGAAGACGATCAGTCCGACGTAGAACAAGAGATACAGCGGCTGACCGCGTCCAAGGGCTGCAACGACGGCCTGCAACCACTCCGGCCCCGCATTCTGGCTGAACTGAGCCGCAGTAATCGGCAACAACAGGAGCGATGAGGCAAAAATCGGCGGGATCACCCCCGATGTATTGAGCTTAAGCGGCAGATGCGAAGCTTCGCCTTGGACGACCCGGTTGCCCATTTGTCGCTTTGGATATTGGATCAGCAACCGTCGTTGCGCACGTTCGATGAAAACGATCGCGGCCACCACAGCGAGCATCAATACGAGCAAGCCGATCAGCAGCGGCACGGAGATGGCACCTTGGCGCGACAATTCAAACAAACCCGCAATGGCACTTGGCAAACCAGCGACGATGCCTGCCATGATGATCAGCGACGTACCATTGCCAACGCCGCGTGCCGTGATCTGTTCACCGAGCCACATCAGGAACATGGTGCCGCCGACGAGCGTAATGACGGTCGTCAGACGGAAGAACCAGCCCGGATCGGGGACGACAAGAGCTGATCCACTGCGCGAGCCCTCAAGGCCAACAGCGATACCAAACGCTTGGATCGCCGCGAGAAGCACAGTTCCGTAACGGGTATACTGGTTGATCTGTTTGCGACCGGCTTCGCCCTCTTTTTTGAGAGCCTCAAGCTTCGGTACAACGCTCGTCATCAGCTGCATGATAATCGACGCAGAGATGTACGGCATGATGTTCAGCGCAAAAATCGCCAGACGCTCGACAGCGCCACCTGCGAACATGTTGAACATGCCGAGAATGCCCGACGACGACGATTTAAAGGCTTCCGCAAAAGCCACAGGATTGACACCTGGGATCGGAATAAACGTGCCCAGACGATAGATCAGCAACGCGCCCAATGTGAACCAGAGGCGCTTTTTCAGCTCCTCGGCCTTGTTGAACGCGCCCCAATTGAGGTTCGCGGCCAATTGTTCGGCAGCTGAAACCATGTGGTCGTTCTCCCTGCCGCGTAACACCATATCGGGGCCGCAGACTGGCCCGATAGGCGCGGCACTTGATCTCTAACATTCGCCAGCAACGCACCGGCAGCCCTGGCCACGTCAACAGCGCGGCCCGCAGGTCAAGCCGCGAGCCGCGCTGCCTGATAACATGGGTCGCAGACCAAATGTGCGCAAGTCATACACAACGCCAACTCGTGCGGCTTATTCGTCGCCGCCAGCCTTCTTAGCCGGGGCAGATTTCACGCGCTTTGCTGCTGTTTTCTTCCGCTTGGCCTCGTCTGCTGGCAGAACCTTTTTGACAATCAAGGTCACTGAACCACCCGCCTTTTCGACCGCGGCTTTTGCCGCTGCCGATGCGTGGTTTGCCGTCACCATGACCTTGGCCTTGAGTTCTCCGTCGCCGAGGAGGCGAAGGCCGTCCTTGGGACGGCGCAACACGCCGGCCGCGATCAAAGCGGCGTTGTCGATGGGTTTGCTGCCATCGAGTTTCTTGTCGTCAATCGCGCGTTGGATCGCGCCGACATTGACCTCGTTGAACTTATCCGGAAACACAGCGTTGAAGCCGC
>JAYSUN010000540.1:0-9303 GCA_043719045.1 Hyphomicrobiaceae bacterium
CGTAGGACCACCACTTGTTGTGACCGAAGTACGCCGTCCAATGCAAACTCGACATCAAGACGAATAGCAACGCCGCGGCCGCGACGACCGCCACATAGGCTGGCGCGATCCGACGCACGCGCTTTTGAGCGTATGACAGCAGACTTGAGCACTTATCGTAGCTCATCGTCACAAGGAAACCGGATACGACATAGAAACCCTGAACACCAAAATCCGCCGATATCCATGTCTGCATCCACGCCAGCCCCGGCGCCTGTGACAGGATCCCAGTGTGAAAGATGACAACCATAGAGGCGAGCAGAAGCCGGAGTAGGTCGAAGTTGTTGACAAGCAATCGATCGGCGACCTTCGGCATAGGGCGGCGCCTACCGAACCAGCCAGTCTGTCGCGACGAGTCTTGCTTCGACTCGTCGTCGACGGGCAACTCGAAGAAGGCGGGACGCGGCATCTTTGATACCCCTCAACTGGACGACAACGACGTTCCGGAACTGCGCGTCGTAGTGCGCCAACTCCCACTGTATCGCCCTGTAGTAAAGCGTACAAAGCCGACCAGAAATGCCCAGTTCAGCGCCATGAACAAGACGAGTATTGCCAATGACTTAGGTAGGAACCGGTCGAGCCGATAAAATAGCAGGAGTGCGGCTGCCCCATAACTGGCCAACTGTAGACCAAGCAAGAAATAGTAAAACTGGGACCAACGGCTCAGTACTGCGGACGCAATCAATGCCGCGATCAGAAAATGTGGCGTCAACCAGCGCAGCACTTTATGCGAGACGTAGGTGAAGCGCGTCGCCAAGTTGGTGTTCAGCAGGTATTCGGGATGTCGGAAGAGAGCCTGATAGTTTCCGATGCCGATGCGGACGCGACGATGGTATTCGTCCCCAATCGCATCGGGCGTATCCTCAACCGCCACTGCTGCAGGCTCATAGATGAGTTTCCAGCCTTCAGCCGCGGTCGTCATGGCAATGCAGAAATCGTCAGTGATGGTATCTGCTGTGATCGGTCGATAGAGTTCGCGCCGCATGGCGTAAATGGCGCCGTTGGCGCCGAGGAGGCCACCGAACCGCGCTTCGGATTGCTTCAAGAACTGTTCAACGCGCCAGTAGGTACTATCTTGATTGTTGCCGTTCGCTTCGAGAAGTTTGAGTTCGCCGCAAACCAATCCGACCTGTGGATCGGCGAAGTGGGCGACCAGTCGCTCGACCGCGTTCGGCTCGAAGAGCGTATTGGCGTCCGAGAAAATCAAAATCGGTTCGTCGGCGGCTGCGACGAGATCGTTGAGCACGCTGGCCTTGCCGCGATTGCGGTCAAACACCAGCGCTTCAACTCGATTGTTCGCGCGCGACTTGATCAATGCCCCCGTTCGGTCGAGGCTACCGTCAGAACCCACATACACCCGAAGTTTATCCGGATCGTAAGACTGGGCAAAGAAATTCTCGATGCGGGCTTCAATGTGCCTTTCTTCGTTGTAGGCAGCGACAATACAGGCAACTCTTGGTCTTGGTACATCCTTGTTGGGTGGTCGCGAGCCGGGCGTTGGCGCTAGCCGCACCAGCATGAACAGCAACGCTGGATAGATGACATAGGAATAGACAACGAAGCACAGAGAAACCCAGAACACGAACACCATGACTACTGCCTCCGCGATCGTGTCGACCAGCTCACAAGGGTGATGAAGAAAACATCGCGCCGACTGATCAACGAGCTCATCCGAATGCTATCTTTGCATCCCAGCGGATCATCGGCGTTGAGGCACGAGCTTCTGCTTGGTGAACCAGCTGCGCCATTTCCCAGGCGGTAACGTAGTGGTAGCGCATCAGTGGCCGCTCAGTCGCAAATGTCTGCAGGTCGCGATGGAACTGTTGCATGCCGGTTCCGAGCCAAGCGTCGATGTTTCCATCCTTGCAGCCATGAGTGTGCAACTTGATGAAGCGCCAATTCGGCTGCCCTTCGACCTGCACACCCGCCCGCAACCACTGCTGCATGCGGAGAATGGACAGCTCGCGCCCGTCCGTTACGTCGCCATTCTCAATCCGGGGGATGAAGCCAAACCGCCTTTGCTGCCAATCGAGTGTCAGCGGCCCCTGAATCATCAACAGATGATCAGCTGGCGCGGACCGCCCGACCTGAGCAATGATGCCGAAATCGTGGGACTTCCGGCGACCGGGAATATCCTGCGCGTAGTAAATTGAGTTGATCATGCGCGTCTGTGTCGGACTGGGCGCAGATGGCATCGTGAAATCAGCGTAGCAGCCGGTCTTGATCAGCGGTGTAAGTTCCTGATCCACGCCACACCAAGCACCATCTGGTCGCGAATTGCATAACGCCCAGTTGCCATGAATAAAGCCGTAGGCGATCTCGCCGGTTTTGGGATGTTGCCGCAGAAGGCCGTGGCGATGGAACAGAGTCTGGCTAAAGCCCGCCAATTTGTCCTCAAGTGCGGCGGCTGTGTCATTCTCGTGATGAAGATGCACCTCCACGTCACCGAACCCCGCGCGGCAAAGATTGGCAATGCGGTCGATGTGCTCGGCTCGGTATTCTTCCATTGGGTAAAAGAATGTGTGCTGCGGAGGCCGCCCGTCGCTGTCCCGGAAGGCGCTATACCGCTGCGGGTACTCCTGAACCCAACGCTCGACTTTAGCCTGTGCCACCGACGGCGCTGCCGCGTTATTCAAAGGTTCCCAGTGATCACAAACCGCAAGAAAGACGTGCATGATCTCCGAACTGTTCGGACGCGCTGCCGGTCGGGCCGTTGAGTAAAAAGATGGCAGCCAATACTGCATGTTCCGGCGTCGGATGACAACCACGAGGGCAGCAATCACGATCAAGATACCAATGGCGACGATGACGCGTAGCGAGACCATTCGTCGTGCCTATCCTGCTCGTGACTGGGAAAGTTCGTCCAGAAACCCCGCCAGCCGTCCTGCCAGATTTCGGCGCTCGAAATCTTGTAACTGCCAGTTGGCGGTGTCAAACACTTTGCCGGACTGCCAACGTCCGATGGCTGTTTCCAACTTCACCGCAATTTCATTCACGTCGCCAGGGCGGGAAAGCAGCGTACCTGGTAGTCTGGCGAGCAGGTTCCAAAGTTCGCCTTCAGGCGCGACAGCGAAGATGGGTCGGCGCGCCGCCATGTATTCAAACGTCTTGGCATTGACGAGCCGCTCTGTGTTCGGCAGATCAGCGTTGATCAGCAAGAGCGCATCGGATCGACACATCAACGCGATGGCATCCTTGTGCGGAACAAAAGGCATTCGTGCCAACTTGACAGGTGTCCTCGCGAGGCGGTCGAGTTCCGCCTCCTGTTGGCTCGTACGCCGTCCCGCCACGACCAGCTCGAGATGAGCGGCTAGTTCTGGTGCGCGTCGGCTGAGTTCTATGATGGCGTCGACGACCGGCCCGATCGGGGTCACGTTCCAAAGTGTGCCGACAAAGGCGAGCCTGAAAAGGCCGACACCGTGACCATAGTCGATGCGGGCGGTTGTTTGATCGGATGTGGGATAGTCGCTCGGGTCGAAACCATTGTAGATGTTTTCAACACGCGCATTGCTTTTGGCGGCGATCGTGAGGCGCTTCAGCTCGTCAGCGGTTGAAGGTGTGGTTCCCAACACAAGCGCTGCATGCCGCAGAACACGTCCCTGCATGTGCCGTTGCACGAAGCGTTCAACAATACCGATCTGCTTGTTTTCCCAGTAAGTCATCACTGTCCACTCGTCGCGAAAATCGACAACGACTGGCACGCCGGTCTTGCGTGAGAGCGTCATCGCCACAAGAAATGACGAGAATGGCGGGCCCGTCGCGACGATGACATCGTGAGGAACTTCGCGAAGTAACTTCAATCCCTCACGAAGGGCATGAGGGCGCCAGAGAATCTGTGCATCGGGCTGCAGGACGAAATTGGAAGACCTGCGCGCCAGATCACGCAGTTTGTTCTTTGCCCTGCCCACAAGGCTCAGGGTCGGCGCCGCTTGACTCGCAGCCAAAATAGATTTCGTGGCGTACCCAGGCTCGAATGTTTTTGCCCGGCGCACGAGCGTGCTTGCCGGGATTTCTTTGAGAAGCGATTGGTCAAACATCGGCACCGAAGGGTTTTCGACCGTCAGAACTGAGCAAGCCCAATTGAACTCGGGCAGATACTTGACGAATTTGGTAACGCGTTGGACGCTGACACCGCCCGTGGGCGGAAACGCATACGCCACAAACAGGGCGCGCTTAACTCGGCCAGGTCCGATGTCTCCGTCGCGGCGGTTTGGTTTCAGTTCCATGGAGTGGGGGTTCAAACTACGACCCTCCGTTTGCCGACGTCTTGAGGCGCAATGTTCATCTGCGAGATCTCATTAAACAATTCAGAATATTCGTCCGCGCAAGCCGACCAAGTTCGCGCGATGTATTTTGATGCAGCTTGACTGAAGTGGCTGTCGAGCACTTCTGCGACCGCGCTGGAAAATGCTCCAATGTCCCCGGCGGGAACCAGGCGCGAGAACTCTGGGTGGGCAATCTCGCTGATGTCACCGACCGCGGTAGCAACGAATGGGGTGCCACATGCGAGCGACTCTCTTAACACGTTCGGCAGCCCTTCCGAGTGACTGGACAACACCGTTGCATCGGACGCGCGATACCATACCGGCAGCATCTCGTGACTGACAGGTCCTTGGAAAAGTATGGTCTGCGACAAGCCTGCAGCGTCAACATGTGCCTGCAAGCTTCTGCGGCTTGCGCCATCCCCGATCAAATGGAGGCGCAGCTTCGGCCGGCTGGCTGCGAGTTGCGCAACAGCTGCGATGAGCAGTTCGAGGTTTTTTACCGGCACCATGCGGCCAACCCAGACCAGCGCCTCTGCATCGATGGGCAGGTTCAATGCGCGTCGTGCACTTGCCTTGTCGCCCGCAAAGAACAGATCAGCATCTATGCCCTGACGAATAGTGCGCACTCGGTTGGGAGACACCCCCAATGCAATCGAGTCCTGTCTTAGGCCTTCACTGACGGTTGTTACCATGGTCGACTGCTTGAGCACGCGACCAACCGCCTGGCGATACTGCGGATCACGGGGCAGGAGACGCACGTCACTGCCACCCACGATCACCACGCTCGGAACGTCAAAGTAACGTGCAACCCGCAAGCCACCGTCCGCATCCGGATACGTCCAGTAGGAAATGACGACATCGGGTCGAAACTGATCATCGATACTGCTCACTGTGGTGCGGATAGACTGCCAGAGTGCCTGCCCCCGGGAATTCGGCATTATTTTCGGTAGGTACCAATAGATGGGGAAGTCGACCCGAAGTCCGGCCTCCAAAGTCTGGGTGGACGGCGCGAAACGGGCGCCTTCCCGTCGCACTTTCAACCACTCGTGCCAGCTCCGCGGCGCGATGACGTGCACGCGATGCTGTCGCGCCAACGCTGAGCAGAATGCCAAGTTATAGGCACCTCGCTCCGGACTGATCTGGTCCGGGAAGGTCAAGCTGAGGAACAAGATGTTCATCCTGGCGACACCCTCAAGCGGTCCTGGATGCGGTTGATAAAATTGCTCTCTCAAGGGCTTCCGTCATTGGTACGTGTGGTGCCCAGGCGAGTAGCCGCTTCGCTTTTTGATTGCTGAAGCGCAATGGCTTCCAAAAGTTATCGGTCCGATATCGCGTGACAACACCGGGCAGCTGGCCTTGCGAATAGTTGTGGTACCATTCGTAGAGGCTGCTCAACGGGCCGATGGCACCCTGCGGGACCCAGAACGAGCGGACTTTGCGCCCATGACGCTTGTACGCCGCGAGAACACCTCGCACTGATGGAAGCTCGTCATCGAGAACATTGAGAGTCTCTCCAGCTGCGTCCGGTGCGCTCCCGGCGAGGCAGATCGCCGCCGCACAGTTATCGACATAGGTGTAAGGCAGCTGACGCGAACTCCCAATCCTGCCGGTCACACCCGCGAGGCTAAGCCCTAGTCGATTGCTTAAAGCACCCCTGCCGGGTCCGATGACAACACCCGGACGGATGACAACGAGTTGCATCCCACCGCCATGCGCAATCTCGCGACAAATTTGCTCCTGCACAATTTTGCTGAACGAGTAGGCGTCACGCAGATGCGGCAGTGGGTCGACAGGACATGTCTCATCCAATGTGCTCCACGGGCGCAAGTTCCCAGCGCCATAAACGCCCAATGAGCTGATCAAGACAAATCGGCGAACCGTCGCCGTGGCGGATGCCCGCATTATTGTGCGGGTCGGTACGACTGAATTGAGGAACAGCGTGGATGCGCCGCCGGCAAGCCCGGCTGCAAGGTGATAAACAACGTCAACACCTTCGAGCGCTGCCCGATACGTGCCTTCGCTACCGACATCGCCAGATACAATCTCGATATTTTGCCAAAGTTCGTCACCGAGCAGGCTCTTGAACTCGCCCAGATTGCTGTTCGGACGGACCAGACATCGAACCTTAACGCTCTCAGCGGCCAACCCACGCACAACCCTGCACCCGACAAACCCTGTCCCGCCAGTGACGAATGCAATCATAGTTCACCCACCACTGCCGCGTCGGTGGCTTCAGCCAAACGCACCGCGTCGTCATTCTTCGCTGTCAGGTCCTGGCCTAAAGCGTCGCGCTCGCGATAGGCAGCAAAGATCTGATCCATAATGCACGTGACACGCAGCATCTCGTCAGCGGCAACGGGCCATTTCCCTTGTGGATTTCGCACCGCGTAGTGAAAATGCTCGAACAGACTGCGCATGCCGGAAAAGTAATGAATGTCGGAGCGCACAAAGCGCCACACGTTTCGACGCAATGCGCGAGCCCCTTCACGCCGCCGTCGCCATGGCGCGTCGAGCTTTCCGAGAGCCCCGGGCAACTTCGGTGGCGCGGTGTGCACGACCGTTTGTGCATCCAAGTCGATTTCCAGCGTACCGTCTGAACCGAGCACACGCGTCACCCGTTGCGGCGCAATTGAGGTCGAGAATGTCAATGTTCCGGTGACATCCCGACCGCGGAGATGCACGAACATCTCAGTTGGAAAATCGACGCCCGGTTTCGCCCACCAGCGCGCGGACACTTCCGGTCGGTCGTCGGCCAGGAACTCAGTGATGCGATACAGAGGATGCGAGATCGTATTCTGGAACAATCCGCCCGGCAGGCGCCTCACCCAATGGTTCGGGTCACTGCCAACCGCACGACCGAAGGGCCCAGAAATCGGATAGCCAAGGACAGAATCAACGTGCCGCACTTCGCCAATGTCACCGCGCTTTACCCGCTGCCGGAGTTCGAGCCACGCTGGATCAAACAATTGATCGTGCCCAACGCAAACGCAACGTTTGAGTGACGCCGCTGTCTCCAGCACCGCTCTCACTTGGCACTCGTTCAATGCAAGCGGCTTCTCGACATAAACATGGGCTCCAGCCTGCATGATCAACTGCGCCAGTTGTGCATGTGTATGGGCGGGCGTTGCGATGTGTACAATGTCGGGCAGCTGATGAGCGAGCATCGCCTTGAGGTCGTCGTAATGGTTGGGCACCCCAAACCGCAATGCCGCCTGCATCGCGAGATCCCGATGGCTGTCGCACGTCGCCACGACCGTGACCGATCCGATCTTGCGGAGCTCTTGGAGGTGCGCGTCAGCTATCTGACCACATCCCACGATTGCCACGCGTAACGTTTGTCCGCCTGGAAAGGGCATCACTTGTAACGCCACTCCATTACCAAAAAAAGAATCGTCCCAGACGTGAACACGTTGCATCCGGAACCGTTGACTGGATTGCTGGTTTCCAAACGTGTCGGCAGCTACGACCGCAGATGACGCAATGGGCCCCAGCGCAAGAATTTATCTTGAGCATCTACCCGCATGTACTCGTTTGACACCAAGCCGGCCAAAGCGACACCAGAGCCCCGCAGCACCGAAAGCACTTCCGAAACTTCGCCCTGACGGTCTTGCCCAATGGCGCACACCAAGAACAGTCGATCGCAGATGGCCGCTGCGGCGACTGTATTTAAGCTTCCACTGTTGCCCTCGTGGATCGGTGGCAGGTCGAGAACGACATGCTTGTAGTCCGAAAAATCGTGCAACAGCGTTTCGCGCAACTTGAGCAAGTTGGCGCATGCGCGATGCTCTTCGACAACGGTTCCGGGCAGCAGATCGTAGTCATGTTGAGATTTGACGATGCAGCCTCGAAGGGTGGCGGTAGAGACCGGCTGGGCACCAAACGACGGTGCCGCGTGGGAACCCGACATGTCGACAAGCAGTGTTCCACTGCCACCTTTTGCAAAAGTCTTGGCGACGAGCCGACTGATCACACTGACCCCGGCGCCACCTCGCACCGAAGTAAAACCGATCGTCCGGTGACGCTCGTTGCTGAGCGCAATCTGCTCGACGCTTCGCTGCCAGTTCAATATTGTCATCGGACCAATTCGCTGATGCCGCCACGCCGTGTCTGTCGTGTTCATTGCAAGCGTCATGCCTCTCCGACCACTGCCAGGTGGATCCGACTTCGAGGTGGCTTGTCCACTAGGTCATCGTGTGGAATGTTCTCTGGGCTGATCTTCGATATTCTGAAGATGCGATCGACGCCGGCCAGATGGTTGAGATCGCGTGGTTCGTAGACGCGGTCGTCCAGTTGTTCGGCCACAGCCGCGAGGCCAATGCCCAGACCCACACCTGCCATCAAGCAGACAATGATGATTTTCAACGGTGACGTGTTTGGCAGTGCCGGGTCTCGCGGTTCGTCGATCAGGCGAATCGAGTCCGGCGCGATCAAACCGAATGGTGCCAGGGTGGGTCCGGATGCTTTCTTGGACCGCTTTTGATGCGCATCATATTGCGTCAGTGTGTCCGCGTAACGGGCGTCGAGGCTCTGCCACTCCTGGTGGAGCGCAAGGGCGGCTGCGGACGGCGTCGATTGCGCGACTTGAAGCGTTTGCGACATGCCCCGAGCGCGAGCCATCAGTGCCTTCGCCAACTCCGTACTGACGGTCTGGTAGGCATCGAGCTGCACCTCGAGATCTCGCAGTGCGCCAACGTACTGAGGCGACGCTTGCTGTTGATTTGGACTACCCCTGACACGGCCCGATGCGCTGCGAAGTTCGTCGGCGAGTGCCTCAGCGAGGTTGGATGCCGCAACCTGCTCAGGTAGCACCGCGTTGGCCGTCGCCATCAGCTTCTGCTCAATTGCGGCAAACTTGGCCTGCAGCTCAATGACTTTGGCCTGACCGGCGCCAGTTGTTGCCCCAGCTGCAGTGGCCCGCTTCACCCAATCGTCTAACGCTGCCATAGCGGCATCGAGATCCCGCTTGCGCTGCTTGAGTGCGAACTGACGCGCCGTCTTC
>JAYSUN010000055.1:0-2345 GCA_043719045.1 Hyphomicrobiaceae bacterium
GCCCATCACCATTTCGCCGCGCGCCGATTGCGAGATGTAAACGTGCAGCGAGCCCGAGACGACGATTTGATTGAGTATCGGCTTCACAGGTTCCGATACGCACGCCTGCAGCGGAATGGTTTTGATTGGCAGCTTGATGCCCGCCATGCGCGCCACGACGCTCGATGCGCCAGCCACCGCCTGCATGACCTTGCCGGCCGAAATGATGCCGCGGCTGGTTTCGACCCCCGTCGCCCGGCCGTTCTCGATGATGACGTTACGCACTTCCGTCTGCGTGTGAACCTCGACGCCCATGCGCATGGCTTCCTTCGCGTAGCCCCATGCCAGCGAGTCGTGGCGCGCGATGGCGCCCGGCGGATGCCAAAGCGCGCCGAGCACCGGGTAGCGAGCGTTTTCGTCGACGTTCATGACCGGGCAGATGCGTTTCACCTCGGCGGCGTCGATGACTTCCGACTTGACGCCCAGATGCTTGTTGACCTCTGCCCGCCAGCGCGCTGTGCGCATGGCGGCGTCGGTGTGCGCAAGCGTGAAGTGTCCGCGCTCGGAGTACATGACGTTGATATCGAGTTCGGTCGACAGCCCGCGGAAAAGCTCGACCGATTCCTTATAGAATTTGACGCCTTCGGGCGTCAGATAGTTGGAGCGCACGATCGTGGTGTTGCGCGCCGTGTTGCCGCCAGCCAGCCAGCCCTTATCAAGAACGGCGACATTTGTGATGCCGTGACGTTTGGCGAGATAGTAGGCCGCCGCCAAGCCATGGCCGCCCGCGCCGATGATGACCACGTCGTAGCTTTTTTTAAGATCGGGTTTCCAGCGGAAGTGGGGATCGTCCGGATGCTGCGAGTGGAGACCGTACTTCAGAAGCGCCAGGGGCATGGATTAAGGACTCCGGCCGCAAAGGCCCGTGCACGCCGCACTATTTTGGCGCCGTCAGTTCCTAAGATGCAAAAATTTTTCCGGTAATTCAAGTCACGGTTTGCTGTGGTGGCGTCGATTTTCGCCTGCCAATTGTGCACACCCGGGCTCAAATGCGTTAAAAGTTAGGCAAACAAGTTGACAACTTGCGTCCCCTTGACGCACATTTTCCTCTTATCAAAAGGAATTGCCTCAGAGGCAATGCCTCTGGGCGCGCGTCCAGAGGACGTACGGGGAAGATAAAATGCACAACCAACCTAACGATCCGCGCATCGCAGGCATGTTCAGCACCGACCGCTTTTGGGCGTACGGTGCTGTCATTGCCCTCTGGGCGCTCTACGTCTTCGTGCTTTGGAGCCTGATCCCGGTCATCAACGATGGAGCCGTCATGCTGGCGTTGGCCATAGCAGCGGCCCTGGTGCTGGCTTTCAACTCGGCATCCATCCTGGCGATGATCTCGCATTACGACGACGACAAAGAGCACATCTACGGCCTCGATCTGCACTACCTCGATCTTGCCAACAAACCGAAGTCCTAAGGGGAAAACCGATGGCCAAAGCGCCCTATCAGCCACCCGAGCAATCGGGGTTGTGGCAATTCATAGACACACTGTTTTTGCTGCTCCTGGTTTTCGGGGCTCTGTTTGCGCCGATCTGGTTGCAGCTTGCCGCCGGCAGCAAGACCACGCTGGAGTTCGCCGACAAAACTTGGAAGGGCCTCGGACAGAACGAGACCATGCAGGCCGCGTGGGAAAAACTAGGGCAGACGCCCGAAACGGCCGCCGCCATGATCGGATCGAGGTTCGACTATACCTTCGATCCGTTCGCGTTGCTGGTCACGGCTCTGGTGGTGATCTCGTACTTTTACATCGTCGTGCACTTCTCGAAAATCGAGTATCGCGACGTCATCGATGAACGCTTCGGCAATAAGTGAGACCAAGCACAATGGAAAACATGAACAGTTTTCAGCTGCTCGAATACGCAGCCTGGGGCATCTCCCTTATCCTGGGGCTGTGGATGCTTTTTGACATGATCAAGACCAACAACGCCTACTCCGAAGACGTGCTGATGTCTTCGAAAGAAGGCGAGATCGACGACGGACGCACTGCATCGAGCCAGGGGGGGCGCTAGTGACACAAGCAACAACAACAGGCGCGGCTGGCGGCGAAAAAGTTTCGCTGCTGCGCGTTCTGGGTCCAGGCCACGTTTGGGCTTTGGGCGTCGGCATCGTTCTCGTCGGCGAGTACATGGGCTGGAATTTCTCGGTCGGCAAAGGCGGCGCTATCGCTGCTCTCATTGCCTGCTGGGTCGCGGGCCTGCTCTATACATGCGTCGCCATGATCGACTCGGAAGTCACGTCCACGGTCGCAGCCGCGGGCGGGCAATACGCACAGGCCAAGCACATTGTCGGGCCGCTGATGGCCTTCAACG
>JAYSUN010000541.1:0-3295 GCA_043719045.1 Hyphomicrobiaceae bacterium
TCAAAGGCCTCCGTGCTGGCGGTGACGACTATCTCACCAAACCGTTTGCTTATGCCGAACTCCTCGCACGCATTGAAGTCCTGGTCCGTCGCAGCGTGCCGGAGGAGCAATCCACGCGGTATGTTGTCGGCGATCTCGTCCTCGACCGATTGTCACACAAGGTCACGCGCGGGGTTGAAAAACTTGATCTCCAGCCGCGCGAGTTTCGCCTGCTCGAATACCTCATGCGCAACGCTGGCCAAGTCGTCACACGCACCATGCTGTTGGAAAATGTCTGGGATTACCATTTCGATCCGCAGACCAATGTCATCGATGTCCACATGTCGCGTCTGCGCTCAAAAATCGACAAAGGTTTCGCCTCACCATTGCTCCATACGGTCCGCGGTGCCGGTTACGTTATCCGCGAGGGTGAGGCGTGAGACCCTTCCAGCAAAGTTCTGATCTTCACATGCCACTGGCCGCGCGAGCCGGCCGGCGCGCGGAACGCGTGTCGGCTCGCGCAAACAAAGACAAATACCGGCCCGGCTCCGACAGATTCCAGAGACAAAACTTAGCCGGGCCGGTATGAGCGGGCGCGCCAATCTCCTGCGCTCCCTACCCCTGCGCGCAACATTTATTGTGGCTGCGGCCCTGCTGACTGCTGCAGCGTTGCTGGTGATTGCGATTGGCTGGCAAGCGAACCGCGCCTTTGCCGATCGGACATTGACGAGCCTTGATACGGAAGCCGCCGACCTCCGACGCATTTTCGAGCGTGGCGGCATTGACCTGCTGATGGCACGTGTGATCGATCTCACCCGTCGTCCCGGCCCTGAACTCTACGCCCTCGATGACCCGGATGGCCGCCGCCTGGCGGGCTCAGCTGGACTGACCAGTATGCCCGACGCCACGGCCGGTGCTGCGTTCACCTACCGGCCTGTCGGCGCCACCGCCGATCACCTCGCCGTGGCTCGTCGCATTCGCGTCCCACTCGACGGTGTCCGCGACGCCACCCTGATCGTCGCTCGCGACATCGAAGACCAGCGCGCCCTCGCACGACAGATCCAATTCACCGCATTGGCAGGCCTGGGTCTGATCAGCCTCCTGGCCTTAGTCCTCGGCTTCGCTGCGCGCCGCGAACTTCTTGCGCGGGTCAACATCATTACGTTGACCAGCCAGGCGATCATGGCCGGCGACTTGAGCCAGCGCATTCCCAGCGCGACAAACGGCGATGAAATCGACGCGCTCGCCGGCAATCTCAATGACATGCTCGCGCGCATCGACAGCCTGATGCAGGCTCTACGCGATGTCTCCGACAACATCGCTCATGATCTGAAAACGCCGCTCAATCGGCTCCGCAACACGGCCGAAGCGGCCATGCGCAGCGCGGCTCCACCTTCCGCCCACAAGGAGGCGCTCGGCAAGGTTATCGAGGAAGCCGACGGCCTGATCCAGACCTTCAACGCGCTGCTGCTGATCGCGCGTCTGGAACCCGGCTCCGGCGCTGAACACATGGAAATCGTTGATGTCACCAAACTGGTCCTGGATGTCTCCGATCTCTACGCCCCCGTCGCCGAGGATGCTGGCCTCATCATCCGCGTCCTGTCGAGCCCGACATTGACCGCACGAGTCAATCGCCAACTGCTCGGTCAAGCCATCGCGAACCTGCTCGACAATGCCATCAAATACTCAACCGGCGCCCACAAGGAGCCGATCGGCCCAATTGACGTGTCATTTGATCAGACGTCCACAAGCATCGAGATTGCCGTCGCCGACTGCGGCCCTGGCATTGCGCCGGCTGACCGTGAACGCGCCTTGAAGCGTTTTGTCCGCTTGGAAAAAAGTCGCTCGCTGCCAGGCACTGGCCTCGGGCTCAGTCTGGTTGCAGCCGTCGCCCGCCTCCACCACGGCCACGTCCGCCTCGAAGACAACGCTCCTGGCCTCCGCGTCGTCTTGTCTCTGCCCAAACCGACCAGCCCCTAAACTGCGCTGCAGCGCACACCAGGCTTGGCCGCCTTACAAACCCCAGATCTTCTTAGCGAACGCTGGATAGGTTTCACTCACCCGCTGTGCCACCGCGCCACGCAATATTGCCAGATCAGCCGCACTCAATCCTGCCGTTTCAACCAGCTTCGGTGACGTATCGTAATAAAACCCAGTCGCAGCCCCCACGGCCTCCGTGGTCACACCGGGATGCAGGCTTTCAAGGGTAAACCGCGCACTGGTCTTGTCGAATGAAAACACGCACAGCGTCGTCACCAGGGCATGCGGGCCTCCGGGCCGATACACATTTTTCGGACTGGTCCCGGGGGCTGAAACAAAGTCGACCTGATCGACCAACACGCGCGGGGTGTGCTCCTCGCGGAACAGGATCACACGGGGCACCACAAAATACAGATACGCCGAACCGAAAGAACCTGGGAAGCGTTGGCCTGCGCGTGGGTAATCATTGATGTCGCCGACACCGACGAGATTGACGTTGGCCGCGCCATCAATCTGGCCGCCGGACAGAAAGAATGCGTCAATGCGGCCTTGGCCCGCTGCATCGAACAACTCCTTACCCCCGTCGGTGAACGGGTTGTTCGTTTTGGAGCCGAGGATCGACACGCGCATGGTCCCACCTGACTTCGCTTGCGCCAGCAGGGCCGCCGACCCCGGAATCGGCGATTGGGCCCCCACCGCCACGTGGGCCAGCCCATCCAGCATGCGCGCGATCGCGGCAATCATGACTTCAGCAGGTTGCAGTCGATCCGGCATCATCCCTCACATCGGCTTTGCGCCTCAGCCAGTTCCCGCGCCCCGCGTGACCAGAGAGCCGTTGCATAGAAACATCGTGTCGCGGCCATGATGGACCGCGCGCCGGACATGTTCAACTCAGTTGCGCCCGATCACCGATGGCGCCGGCATCGCCCGCAAGCCGAGTTCATTGCCCGGTAGACAACTTCGACTGATCGCACTACGCCCCAGTGAACCCCGGCGCCGCCTCACGGTTTTGGTGCCACCATAAAGCAACCGGGAGAGCCCCGCATGATCCCCCGTTACTCCCGCCCCGAGATGGTCGCGATCTGGTCGCCGGATACGCGCTTCCGTATCTGGTTCGAGATCGAGGCTTACGCGGCCGACGCCATGGCCGACATTGGTGTGATCCCCAGAGCGTCGGCCAAAGCCATCTGGGACAAAGGCTCCAAGGCCAAGTTCGACGTCGCCAAGATCGACGCCATAGAGGCGGTCACCAAACACGACGTGATCGCTTTTTTGACGCATCTGGCTGAGTTCATCGGAGATGATGCCCGTTTCGTGCACCAGGGCATGACCTCGT
>JAYSUN010000542.1:0-3295 GCA_043719045.1 Hyphomicrobiaceae bacterium
TTCATGCGCGCGGACTTGATCCGCCACACCGGCTTGTCAGTGTCCAAGCCGTGAAACTCATCAAGCTGTGCGCCCAAGACCTCCGAGTTGCGCTGGCTAGTCAGGATCATCAACCGCAGTGCGTTGGCAAGTTGTCGGCTTTGCGGTCTTCCCATGCGTCTCTTCATGTTGGGCTCTCTTGTGCTGCGATCCCGTCCCGGCTCACCACTGTTTACGGGTTTTTAGGCAGTTCATCCGTGACCTGAGCACGAACCTGTGGCAATCCCCGTCGCAATCCCGCAACGCAAGGTGATCCGTGGCAAGCGCCAAGCCCCCGATGACCCCACGCTGTCGAACGACTCGCGTCTGCCTCAGCACTGCTGAAAGCGTCGATTGAAACCGACGACCGCGGGTTGGCTACAGCCCCGTGACAGTCTTTCGGGCACCGCCGATCAAGCGGCGAAGCCTCAGCGGCAGGCGCTTCAACAGCGACTTCAAACTCTCACGCACCTTGGCCAGGTAGAGATCGGCGTAAATGTTGCCGAGCGGACTGAGGGCCAGGACTTGGTCGTTCACCGCCACAACGCCGTCGGCCCATTCCATTTTGTAAGCGTGCCGAGGCGCTAAAAAGTCATACACAGCGACGCCATCCTCGAAGGCGCGCTGCATGGCGACTTCCAGGTGATGGTTCCCCGCGCCAAATTTTTCAAACTTCAGCGCATAGCTGAGAATGTGGATGGCTTGCCGGCCTTTGCAGGTGACGGAAATGCTCAGATCAGCGCACTCGCCGTTGGTGCGCAGTTCCGAGATGGCGACACCGCACGGGCGCGCAACCGAACTCGACGCATCAGCAAAAAATGTATCGATACGTTCGTCGGCGAACGCCTTTGACACCAGGCCGCGCTCATTCAGCCAGGCCCGCTTCAGCGTCATCGCCAGCCGTACCGCGTCACGTGCCGGCTGACCTCCCGATAGGTGCTCCACGACAATCGGTCCGCGCTCTTCCAGACGACGCAATTGACGCCGGCGGTTTTTGCGCAGCTTGGGCGAGAACCGCTCGTCAAACGCTGCGTAACTGGGGACCGCTGCGAGGCTGGCGTAGGGCGCTTCTTCCTGCGCTGTGATCCGGAAGCCCTTGGCCGCAAGCAGCGGGGCAATGACGGCGTCGACCCGAACTTTTGCCAACCGGACGAGATCGGGTTTCAAATTGGCGATGATGAAATGCCAGGACCGGTCGAGCACGTCTGTTCGGTCCAACCCGGTATCGACCAAAGCATCGCCGTACTGGCTGACCGGTGCCCCCAGGAACGCCAACTGGCGCAGGCCCGCGGGACGCTCAACCATCAGCGGCCAGAGGAGCAGCAGTTGGCCATTGCGGCGGCCGCTGACAATCGCCAGTTCAGCATTGCGATCCAGATAGTGATTGGCCCAGTGCCACAACCAGTTGAAGGTCATGAACATTTGCTCGCTACGACCGGCGCGGGCAAACAGCGCGTTCCATTCCGATTCGAGAGCGTCAAATCCGGCACGCGTGCGGATCAGCTCAAAAACCGTGCCCGCAGCGTGTGCCGGATTGGCACGCATGATCTGCGGTTCGAGATGGCTGGCGGTCGGTTGATCGAGCGTTGCGAATGTGGTCGTCGACACGGGCAGCCCTCTGCAATGGCGACCGATACCGGTGCCTGCGGGCCAAGAGCCCAGCGCCCAATGAGCAAAGGGCGTGCCAGCTCATCAGATGCCGAACCGGAACAGTTCTGACCCGTCCTGCCGCTGACCGCGTGCCGGCTCGCGTAAGCAAGACAAGACCGGCACCTGACCGCACCAGCAACCGAGCCAAAACTTTCGCGCGCCGGTATCACACGCCCTCAACCTCAACTGGATAGGCAAAGCTAATTTTTTCTCGGCTCGTCGCTTGGCTGGTTCCGACGGCGACCCTCGCCGCCTTTGCTCTCGCCGCCGCCGACGCGAGGGCCATCACCCCGTCGACCATCGCCTGGCGGGCGATCTACGACTGGTCCGCGTTTCTCAACTCCGGCTGATGTGGGCGGTGGCGATGCCGGCGGTGCTGAACGCGACGGTGGCGCCACATTGGGCGCGGGCGTCGGTATCCGGACAATCGGCGGCGGCGTGACGACAGGTGGTTGCCCACTTCCAATGCCACCGGAGCGCCTCGACGGCAATTGCGGGTCCTGCGGACCACGCCCGCCGGTTTGGACAGGCGGCTGGACAGGCGGCTCTGGTAACCTGACCCGCAACGGATCCCTGACTCGCGACGGGTCAATGGCACGCGACGGGTCAATGCCTTGACGCCGATCGCCCCAGAAACCATCGCCATTCGGTCGCGCCACCGCACGACCATCGCCGCTGCGGGCATCACCGCCCCACGTCGGGCGCTGCAGCCGCTGGCGATCCGGCGTCGGCAAATTCCAACGTGGCCGATACACGGGTACGATATTGTCCCGGCCCGCGCGCCGCCAGCCGTCGTCCCGCGGATTGCTGACGTTGCGCAGCGTGATCACCGGCAGTGGCCGACCCACCAAGCGTTCAACGCGTCGATGATCAATGCCCGGATGATACATCCGGCCGCGAAAATTCTGGTGATGATGATGAATATGGCGGGTATCACTCATGAAATAGCTATGCCGCGACACAGGCGCGACATGACGGTGGAGACCCGGCTCGAACATGTAGCGCAACGGGGCGAAGACCCAGTAGTTTGAAAACCGCGGGCTATCGTAAGCACTGACGTTGTTGCGCGACCAACCACTGTCAGTCAGGCTGTCTGGGGCTAACGGTGCCCAACCAATGTTGTTGTCGCTTTCCCGCCATTGCACCCAGGCCGGTGCCCACTGCGTGCCGGGGATCCAGAGCCATTCGCGTTCGTCCTCATCGAGCACCCAGCGACCATAGTGGAACGCAGCCCAGCCCCACTCTTCCTCGGCCACCCAATACCAGCCGTGCTCGTCCGTCCACGCCCAATGACCCCGCGTGTAGGGGCGCCAATTCCGCGCCACATTGGGGCGCCAGACTTCCCCCCATTGCGCATGCTCGAACCATTCGCCATACGGCGCCAACTCGCGATGGAAGGTCTCGATGCTGACTTCGCCTTCGTCGCGATCTGATTGAGCCAGTGCGGCCGATGAACCTATCGTCGTGACGGCCAAAGCCGGTGCGGCAACCGCAAAGGCCACGAGCACCGCCCGCAACAAGCGTGGTGTCTTTAGTGCCATAACAGAGCCTTCCCCACGAAACCGCAGTGCACAAGTTGACGGCAATCCAACTCGCGATCAGCCGACAAATGCACGCACCTTCCCTG
>JAYSUN010000543.1:0-3285 GCA_043719045.1 Hyphomicrobiaceae bacterium
CAGGATACGGCGCGAACCTGAAACAACATTTAATGCCCAGGTCCCAACACCACCGGCGACGGGCCACTAGAGCTTCCTTGCGCGGTCAACGAACCGTCAGGTTTTGTCCGCTTTCGGAGCAAAATCGAGAGCCACCCCGTTGATGCAATACCGCAGGCCGGTGGGCTTTGGGCCATCCGGAAAGACATGGCCGAGATGGGCATCGCAGCGAGCACAGTGGACTTCCGTCCGACGCATAAAGAACTTTCGATCCTCAGTTATGCCAACGGCCTCGGCTTTGACGGGCTCGTAAAAACTGGGCCAGCCAGTGCCACTTTCGAACTTGGCTGCGGCATCAAAAACCGGTTCGCCACAGCAAACACACGTGAACATTCCAGTACGCTTTTCATCGTTGAGGGGGCTGGTAAAGGCACGCTCGGTGCCATGCTCACGCGCGACGTGAAAGGCTGCGGCCGACAGCTCAGTCCGCCATTCAGCGTCAGATTTCGTGATTTTGGCCTTTGAACTTGTCATGTCAGCCTACGTTTCAACTGGTGTTGCGGTGCGATAATCGACACGGCACCACCAATTATCTGCACAAAGCGGCCCGTGTCAAAATCCGATCCGCCTCGAAAGCCCGGATGGTGTCGCCCCCAGCCTTTGAAGCGGCGCCTTCGGATTGGCGCCTCCCGGTCGACTGCTAAAAGTCGCCTGCCATTGTCCCAGTTTGGGTCAGACTGCGGCCAGCTGCATGTTTTCCACAAGAAATTCAGCTGTCTCCAGAGGCTTAGCGCACAGAATTCGGCCGCAATTGCGGCACAAAGCTGGACGGGGGACGTCGGAGCGGGTAGACCAACGACGTGGAGTACCGGGATTGCAATCGCCGCAAAGTTTGTACGTCGGCAACCGGAGGCACAGTCCTATTCAGGGGGACGTCACTGTGGCGACCATCCATGCGACGGGCGCAATCTGCGCCAAGATGATATTTCGTGCACGCCAGCCTGCGGGGTTTGGCCTCGGCAGTCTGCGATTGCCGGCTTTGTTTTGCTCACTGGCTATAGTTTTGGCTGGCTGTGAAACCAGCACGAATGCGCTAAATACCGGCGCTCAACCCGAATCGAACTTGGTTCAGAACGCGACTCCCGCAGCAGTCGCGCCACAGACCAAAGTTGTGGTTGCGCCGATCATTGGGGCTCCGGATCAGGTCAGCCGCCAGTTGCAGCAGGAAGTGACCGCCGCGATTAGCAAGCAAAAGACGACTGTCGTCGCGGCCGGTGAGCGCTCTGACTTTACATTGCGCGGGTATGTCGTTGCAGCCAAGGACAAGGCCAATACCAAGGTGTCCTACATCTGGGATGTGACGGACGCAGCCGGTAAGCGGGTGAATCGCATTACGGGCGAAGAAGTGATCGTTGGCCAGGCCCCTAAGGAGCCCTGGTCCGCGGTGACTCCACAGGTGACCCAAGCCATCGCACAAAAATCCGCAACGTCATTCGGCGCTTGGCTGCCAACGGCGCCATCACAAGCCGCTGTTGCGAGCACCCAACCGGTCGGCGTCGGTGCAACCAGTGGCGTTGCCACAGTTCAAACCGCATCCGCGCCGGGAGCCGCCGCGACTCAGCCAAAACCACAGAATGCGGTGCAAACGGTCTCGGCCGCCAGTAGTGCAAACAGCTCGGCCCTGGTGCCTTCAGTGGTTGGTGCTCCAGGTGACGGAGCGACCTCGCTGACCAAGGCCATTCAGGACGAGTTGACCAAGAATGGCGTGCCCCTCACCAGCCAACAGACCGCCTCGGCCTATCGTGTCGAGGGTGTTGTCAAGCTCGGCACGTCTCGCGAAGGCAAGCAACCCATTCAGATCGATTGGAACGTCAAAGACCCACAAGGCAAGAAGCTCGGCACCGTATCGCAAAAGAACGAGATCCCAGAAGGCTCACTTGATGGTGCTTGGGGCGCGACTGCCAATGCGGCCGCCGCGGCTGCGGCCCAGGGCATCTTGAAACTTCTGCCGCAGCGTCAATAGAGTCGACAGAAATCCACGCGTTTGATCAGGCCTGGCGATTTACAACGCCGGGCTTGATTGTTATACGGCCCACGGTTCCTCTCCCCTTGTAACGGAGTGCTCCCATGCCTTTCGACTCGCAAAATGGCAAACGGGAGCCAAGCGATGGCCCCACGATTCAAATTGTCGCCGGCAACTCCAACCGCCCGTTAGCCGAGGCGATCTCAGCTTATCTCAAACAGGATCTGACCAAAGGCGTCATCAAGCGTTTTGCCGATGGCGAAATCTTCGTCGAGATTCAGGATAATGTGCGCGGCCAGGACGTCTTCATCGTCCAGTCGACCTCCTATCCGGCCAATGACAATGTCATGGAGTTGCTGATCCTCGTCGACGCCTTGCGCCGCGCCTCAGCGAAACGCATCACGGCCGTCATGCCCTACTTCGGCTATGCCCGGCAGGATCGCAAACCGGGCCCACGCACCCCCATCACTGCGAAGCTTGTCGCCAACCTGATCGAACGCGCCGGCGTCGACCGCGTCATCACGCTCGACCTGCACGCCAGCCAGATCCAGGGATTCTTCGACATCCCCACAGATAACTTGTTCGCAGCACCGGTCATGCGTCACGATATCGAGCAGAAGTTCGATACTTCCAAAGTTGTCGTGGTGTCGCCGGACGTTGGCGGTGTGGTGCGTGCCCGCGGGCTGGCAAAACGCATCGGCACCCCGATTGCCATCTGCGACAAACGCCGCGACCGGCCGGGCGAAAGCCAGGTCATGAGTGTGATCGGCGAAGTCCGTGGCAAAACCTGCATCCTGATCGATGACATCGTCGATTCCGGCGGCACCCTCGTGAACGCGGCGAACGCTCTGCTCGATGAGGGCGCGACGGAAGTTCACGCCTATCTGACACACGGCGTGTTGTCCGGCGGCGCTGTTTCCAAGATCATGAACTCAAGCCTCAAGAGCTTGGTGATCACCGACTCGATCCGGGCCACCGAAGCCGTCCAGGCCGCCAAGAACATCCGGACGCTGTCGATCGCGCCGCTGCTGGGCGAGGCCATCGCCCGCACCGCGCGCGAAGAAAGCGTGTCATCTTTGTTCTATTGAACAAGCCCGTGCGACGGAGCGGTTCGACGCGGCGATTGAAAGGTGCCAGTCTTGAGCGCCACCCGCGGTTGGTCAGGTTGTCTAAGTCGCCACGATCAAGCATTGGGGCGGCCACATCCGCGTGTTGCCACAGTTGCGTGATGACTTGTCCGCATGATGCCTTGCGGGGAACGGTACAAAGGCGCCAGTTTCGGA
>JAYSUN010000544.1:0-9255 GCA_043719045.1 Hyphomicrobiaceae bacterium
CGTGAAAGCGATCTGGCGCCAAGCGCCCGACGACGCCGTCATCCTGGACAAAACCGGCTTCGTTCAACATCAAGCCGTAGCGGCAACGTCCAACTGCAAGTTTTGTCCAAGTGTTGGTGTAGAGGCGGTTCATGAACTCTGCAGCATCGGGCCCGACCACTTCGATTTTGCCAAGCGTTGACGCATCGAACACACCGACACTGCTGCGCACGGCCTTGCATTCACGGGTGACGCTGGTGTGCATGTCCTCGCCGGGGGCTGGGAAATACCGGGCGCGCCGCCATTGGCCGACATCTTCAAACACGGCGCCCTGTTCGATCGCCCAATCGTGCATCGGTGTGTGGCGGACCGGCTCGAATAGCTGGCCACGGGAATGACCCGCAAAAACGCCGAACGTCACCGGCGTGTAGGGCGCGCGAAACGTCGTCAGACCGATCTGCGGGATTGGCGCTCCGAGGGCTTGCGAGACAATCGCCAACGCATTCATGTTTGATGTCTTGCCCTGGTCGGTGGCCATGCCCGACGTCGTATAGCGCTTGACGTGTTCAATCGAACGGAAGCCTTCCTGGACCGCGAGATTGATGTCTTTGGCGGTTACATCATTCTGAAAGTCGACGAAGGCTTTGACCTTCCGTGGGTCGTACGGATGTGGCGAAGCGCCGTGCATGCCGCTGGATGCTGTGGTGCTGCCAACGACGGCAAACGTGCGTTCTCCGGTTTGGTTCAACGTGGCGGCAGCTGCGCGAGAGCCCTCGGCCAAAGCTGCGGCTAAATCAAAGGTGCCGTTGCAGCTGCCGACGCAACTCCGCCCGCGTGCACCAGGGCCGGGTATGAAGATCTGCCGACCGTCGTCAAAGTGCAGTTTTCCGCGCGATTGCGAGAATAGACTGACGTTTGGCGTCCACCCGCCTGCCATAGCGATGAGATCGCAGGGGACCGTTGCGTCGGCAGTGATGCGGCCGTCGCCTTCAAGCGTGCCGATGCGCGCGCCGGTCACGCGCTTTCGACCTTGTGTCCCGATGACGACGCTTGATGTGTGGACGGTTAGGCCGTCGGCGCGCAAGCCATCTGTCAAGGCATTGCGCGGGCGCGGCGTCACGATGCAGGCCATGCCGAGCCCGTGTTTCGCGAGATCGCGTGCAACCGCGAAACCGGTATCATCAACGGCAAAGACGACGGCCGCGGTGCCGGATTTTGCGCCGTAACGATTGACGTAGGTCTGCACCGCTGACGCCAGCATGATGCCAGGCCGGTCGTTGTCGGGAAAAACCAGCGGACGTTCGATCGCTCCCGTCGCGAGAATCACGTGTTTGGCTCGGACTTTCCACAGTCGCTCGCGGGGCATGTCGGGATGCGGCGCTGCCAGATGATCAGTCAACCGTTCGGCGAGCGCGACAAAGTTCTGCGCGTAGTAACCGAAGGCCTGCGTCCGTGTCAGCAGTGTGACGTTTGGCGCAGCCGCGAGATGCGATGCGGCTTCTGTAGCCCACTGGCGTGCAGTCTTGTTGTCAATCTCAGTGATACGCTCCGACAACAACCCACCGCCCAACTCAGCCTGCTCGTCGCACAATATAACTCGTGCTCCAATTTCTGCAGCCGTCAATGCCGCAGCCAGACCCGCGCCGCCCGCGCCGACAATCAAGACATCGCAATGAGCATAGCGGTGCGTGTAGTGGTCTGGGTCAGGCTGTGTCGGGGCCGAACCCAGACCGGCGACGCGGCGGATGGCCGGCTCATAGAGTTTAGCCCAGGCTTGGCCTGGCCCCATGAACGTTTTGTAGTAGAAGCCCGCGCTCAACACATTGCTCGGAATTCTATCATTGATGGCGCTGACATCGAATGCCAGCGACGGCCAACGGTTCTGACTTTCAGCGATCAACCCCTCATGGAGTTCAATTTGCGTCGCGCGTAGATTAGGTGTCGTGCGTCCGGGGCCGCGATGGATCGTCACCAACGCGTTCGGTTCCTCAGCGCCAGCCGCGACAATGCCGCGCGGGCGATGATATTTGAATGATCGCGCGACCAAATGCACGCCATTGGCGAGCAAGGCTGATGCAAGTGTGTCGCCCACAAACCCGCGATAAGCAGTGCCATCAAAGCTGAAGCGCAGTGGCTTGGAGCGATCGATCTGGCCGCCGCTGAGTGTCCGGAGGGTGCTGTTCATGACTTTGTTTCCGCCGTGAACGCAGCCAGATCAGGCTTGGGTTCGCCGGCCTTGTATGTCGTCAAAAATCGATCGGTCACGGTGTCGCGAACGGCATTGAAGAAGCGGCCGCAGCCATGCGTGTGCCGCCAGCGCTCCACATGCACGCCTTTTGGATTGCTGCGCATGTAGAGGTAGTCCGCCCACTGCGCGTCACTCGTTGCAGCCGCATCCGCGGTGCGCGCCATGTGAGCCTCACCGCCGTAGCGGAACTCAAGCTCCGGCCGTTCCATTTTGCAGTACGGGCAAGCAATCAGCAGCATGAGGTGTGTCCAAGGGGGATCAGGATCGTATGAGCTTCAGTGTGCGACTGCCGCCGCTGCGGCCTCATCGATGAGCCGTCCTGAACGAAAGCGATCGAGCGTGAACGGCGCATTGATCTGGTGTGGTTCGCCGGTCGCGACGGTATGGGCGAAGACGTGACCGGAGCCGGTGGTTGCTTTGAAACCGCCGGTGCCCCAGCCGCAGTTGACGAACAAGCCCGGCACGGGAGTCTTGCCGATGATCGGCGAGCGGTCAGGTGTGACATCAACGATGCCGCCCCAACTGCGCAACATGCGCAGCCTCCGGACCATCGGGAATAGCTCGCAGATGGCGTCGAGCGTATGCGATGCGATGTGCAGACCACCGGTCTGCGAATAGGAGGTGTAGGCGTCCGTACCCGCGCCGATGACCAGCTCGCCTTTGTCCGATTGCGACATGTACGCGTGGATGGAGTTCGACATCACCACGCACGGCATCACCGGTTTCACCGGTTCGGAGACCAAGGCTTGCAAAGGATAACTTTCGATCGGCATGCGGACGCCGGCCATGTTCATCACCACGCTTGTGTGGCCCGCTGCTACGACGCCAAGGCGCTTGGTTTTGATGACGCCTTTAGCCGTCTCGACGGCTTCGATCGCGCCGTTCACATCGCGTCGTATCGCACGGACTTCACAGTTCTGAATGATATCGACTCCGAAGGCTGAGGCTGCGCGCGCATAACCCCAGGCGACAGCATCGTGACGGGCAACGCCACCGCGTTGTTGCAAAGCCGCGCCGATGATTGGATAGCGAACCGTCGGGTCGATGTTGAGGATCGGGCAAAACGCTTTCGCCTGCTCAGCCGTCAGCCACTCGTTGTCGATGCCCGCGAGCCGGTTGGCGTGGACGTGGCGCTTGAAGACCTGCACATCATGCGTGTTGTGGGCCAACATCATCACGCCGCGCGGCGAATACATGACGTTGTAGTTGAGTTCTCGCGACAGCGACTCCCAGAGTTTCAATGCGTGCTCATAGAGCGCTTCGGACTCTTCCCACAGGTAGTTGGAGCGGATGATGGTGGTGTTGCGGCCGGTGTTGCCGCCGCCGAGCCAACCCTTCTCAACGACCGCAATGTTGCGCATGCCGTGCTCCGCGGCCATGTAGTAGGCGGTGGCGAGGCCGTGTCCGCCAGCACCGACGATGACAGCATCGTAGGCGGCCTTCGGTTCGGGCGAGCGCCACTGTTCGGGCCAGCCCGCATTGCCTGCCAAGGCTTGGCGCAAGAGGTTGAAGGCAGAGAAGCGCATGGGCCCCGAGGCTCCCGAGAGACAGTTAGTCTCGTGTCTAAGTCTACCGCTTGAGCATGTTCCGTTTCAGTGGTGCCCACGTCACCGCAGAAAACGCGACCAACAAGGTGGTTTGAGCACTTCCATAATCTGGATTGTGTGGAAAGCGGCCTAGAAAAACGGCGATGAGCATCATGTCACACACGCGCCACCTGATCCCACGTCAAGTCAAAGCGGGCGAGGTGTTTTTTTAAACCTGTCAGCATCGTTGGCGGAGGCTTTGGCGGCACCCGACCCGGCAAACAGCGCCGATCTCGCAGCGAAACAAAATGCCTCCATTGGCCGGGCGCAGCAGGCCGGGCCGATCTGTGACAGCGCCGATGAACGCGCCTTTGACAAATGGTGTGTTTGCCGCACTGCAACCAGCCGCGACGGAAACCGAATCGCCCGTCCGTTGTTTAATCCAAGAGCACGTGATCGGATCGATCACGCAAAGTGGGTCGCGGCCCCCGTTGGCGCCGTTGAGAAGGAGTTTCACATGGCCACGAAGAAGAAGTTATTCGCAGTCGCCGCCGTTCTGGCTGGCCTCGGTGCCGTAGCTGCAGTGTCTGCCCAGGGCAACCGCGGTTGGGCCCAACAGGGTGGCCAGCATCACGGTGAGGGTCAGGGTCTTGGCATGGGCCCCGGTCTTGGCATGGGTGACGGGCAAGGCTTTCGCCGCGGTATGTTCGGCGCTCGCGAAATCACCAGGGAAGACTACGACACCCGCACGCGCGAACGGTTTGCGCGCCTCGACAAGAACAGCGACGGGACGATCGATGTGAGCGAGATCGAGGCTGCCATGGCCGAAGGTCGCGGTGGCCGGATGCAACCGAGGGGTGGCAACCCCGGTGACCGGCTGATCCAGCGCTTCGATGCCAATCGGGACGGCAAAGTCACACGCGAGGAATTCCTTGAGTCGGTCAAAAAGCGCTTCGCCGAAGTCGACCTGAACAACGACGGCAAGATCACCGACGACGATCTGCCGCCAATGATGCGCGGCCGCAACGTGCTCTCTCATTTCGCCAACCAAGGCGGCATGCCAGGAGGCCGGGGTGGCCGGGGTGGTTCGCAAATGGGCTTCCTGAGCGGCGTCGAAGTCAAGGACGGCGCGATCACGCTGGATGCGGTGTTAGCGGCCTCAACCAAGGAGTTCGACCGTTTTGACCGGAACAAAGATGGCATGGTTGACAAGGTCGACATGGACGCCTTGCGCAAGGAGATGACCGACTATCAGGTCAAGCGTTTCATCCACGCGTATGGCGCCGATAAGGACGGCAAAGTCAGCCGCGAACAGTTCGCCACGAAGGCCAACGAGCGCTTTGCCGCCATGGATGCCAACAAGGATGGCAAACTGGCTGGCGAAGAATTGGGCGGCGGCCGCGGTGGTATGGGCGGGCCCGGCTTGCGCGAGCGGATGCGCGGTTGGATGGGCCGCGGTGGTCCGGACGGCCACGGTGGCCATGGCGGACGTGGCAGTCCCGGCGACATGCCGCCGCAAAAGCAGCCATGACGCAAGCGTTCGTCCCGCCCACTTGATACCGCTCGACGTGGTTGAGCAACACAGGCAGGATCACCCCGTGCTCGCCCGAAAATCGGAGCCCGTCAGAGTGTCAGCGACGCGACCAGCCTCGGGGCCGGCCTCGGTGGCGTCACCTCATCCTGAGGTGGCGTTGTTGGCAGCGGTCGCGGCTGGCGATACGGTGGCCTTCCGTCAACTGGTCGGGATGCATTTGACGACTGCGATCGCTATTGCCCGAGGTGTGCTGCGCGATCCGGTCGAGGCCGAGGACATCGCGCAGGAAGCTTTCCTGCGGCTCTGGCGCAATGCGGGCCAACTGGAGTTGGGGCCGAGTGGCGTCAAGCCCTGGCTCCGGCGGGTCGTGTCAAACCTGTGCATCGATCGGATTCGTTCGGCGCGCAACACCATGGTCACGGATGCAGTCCCGGAGCAGACGACGCGCGCGAACCAAGCCGATGCGCTCGAGGATGCCGACATATCGGCGAAAGTGGCCGATGCCTTGCAAGCCCTGCCCGAGCGTCAACGGCTCGCGATTGTCCTGTTCCACTTCGAAGGCCTGAGCCAGGTTGAAGTGGGGGCAGCGTTGGAGATCTCAGATGAGGCCGTGGAGTCGCTGTTGGCGCGTGCGCGACGGGCTCTACGGACTGCTCTTAAGGACGATTGGCACGGGTTGTTGCCCGAGGCCAGAGACTAGATAACTGCGACGCTGGGAGGCGGCGATGACCGAGACGACCGACGCGACCGAAACGACTGACAGCACCGAACGCGGGCTGACCGATGCAGCGGCAGCCTTCGATCGCCTGCTGGCATGCGCCAAACCAGCGCGCGATGCGACGCGGGAGCTGGTCTTGCTCGACCGCATCGTGGCGGCGGCGGAGCGATCCCCACGGTTGGCGGCCGTGATGGCTGGAGCCGCCATGGCCAGCAACACGCACCCCCCCGTCATTGCGCGAATCGAAGTCAAACCTTCAGCCACTCAGCGGAAAGTGCAACGCTCAAGCCGGGATTGGTGGGGCGGCGCCGGCATTATGGCAGCCTCGCTTCTCGTCGGCATCATAGCCGGCCAAAGTACTTTTTCCGAACAAACCGTCCGCGGGTTTGAGCAGGCCACCGGCATCGTGCTCGCCTCAGCGTCGCAGGATCTTGCCGCGACGCTGGCGTTCGCCGAACACGGTGAGGATGATTGATATGACCGCGCCGGTGAGCGATGCCAGCACTGTGACGCAGCCGCGACGGCGCTGGCGGCGCTATCTGCTGCTCGCCTCATTGGCGTTGAACCTGCTGTTCGTTGGCATGGTGACGAGTGCCATGTGGCGGGGCGGCTGGAGCAACAATCGAGGTGGCGGGGCCAATATCATCGGCTATATCGCGCAGCTGCCAGCCGACCGGCGAGCGCAACTGATGGGTCTGTCCAAAGACATCCGCGGCGAGGTTCGCCAGTTGCGCCAACAGGTGCGCCAGGCCAACGCTGATCGCATGTCCGCCTTGCGGGCCGAAACCTTCGACAAACAGCGCTATATTGAAGCTCAAACCCGCCAGATCGAAGCTGAAACCAAAGTGCGCTTGCTGCTGCGCAATGTGTTGGCTGAGACTGCAGCAACAATGAGCGCTGACGAACGACGCGCCTATCTGCGTTGGCGTGGCCCACAACGGCTGCTGCCGGATCCAGTTGATCTCGACGGCGACGCCCCACTGCCGAAGCGATAACAGCGCGTGTCCGTCAGCGGATCAGGCGCACGTCAATGCCGAGTTCGAGTTTTGCCCACGCCGTGTCAGCGGTCAGCACGGTTGCGTTCATCCGCCGGGCGAGGGCGAGACACGCCCGATCACCCAGCGACAGGCCGACCATGCGCGTCGGTCCGCGCATAAACGCCGCGGCAACCGCCATATCGCGGTCGACAGCGATCACCTCCAGGTGCAAGATTTCCAGGGTCTTCAAGGCGGCAGTTGGCGGGTACTCTTTGTCAATCAGCTTGGTCAGCGTCTCCGTGAAATTGGTGGCTGTGATGCACGCGCGATTAATCACGTCCGCGACTTGATCTGCGCCGGGCTCAATCAACAACATGGCCAGGACCGCGGACGAGTCCAACACCACCTTGTGTGACATTGCTTGCCCGACTTTCGACGTCGCCACCTTTGACATCACTCGCTGTCTCGAGCGTTTTCGGCGCGTCGCTCAGCGATCAGTTCATCAACCAGGCTGCGCCCGGACGGTTTGAGATAGCTGCGCACCATGGCCTGCGCGCGCTCGACAGCGGTCGCCGTGGACATCAGCCGCAATTCGCCATTTTCAAAGGTTGCCAACAACGTGTCTCCCTCGACAACGCCGAGGGCTGCCCGCAAATCAGCTGGGATCAGGACGCGACCGCCGGGACCAACTTTCAGGCGGCCGCCAAGATCATCGCCACTTTCGGCCACACGGTCCGGGTCCGGGTCCGCCGCGGTCAGCGGACCCGGGGCCGCCACGAACGTCGCCTGAGCGTTTTCGGCAAAGCCAAAAGGATGCGCCGGCTTGGCTGCCGGCTCACTTGAAGACTGCCTTGATTTCCTGGCCATTAGACCCTCCACCTGTGTGTTTGGCGCAATAAATGACACAGCAATAGTTACATGTCAATTTTTGATATCTATCCATAAAATTGCTATGCTGTCATTTCAATAAATTCTTTCGGAACTCAACCGCCGGACAGTTTCGCCGCGGGGCTGCCTCAGCCGTCGCGGTCACTTGGTTTCTTCAAACAACTCCCGACCGATCAGCATGCGCCGGATTTCGCTGGTGCCGGCGCCGATTTCATAAAGTTTTGCGTCACGCAGTAGGCGGCCAGTGGCGTAGTCATTGATGTAGCCGTTGCCGCCGAGCAATTGGATCGCATCCAAGGCGCATTTGGTCGCACGCTCCGCGGCATACAGAATAGCTCCGGCCGCGTCTTTGCGTGTGGTCTGGCCACGGTCGCAGGCTTTGGCGACGGCGTAGACATAGGCGCGGGCGGCGTTCATTTCCGTATACATGTCGGCGACTTTACCCTGGACCAGTTGGAAGGTACCGATGGCCGCGCCGAACTGTTTGCGTTCGTGGATGTAGGGCACCACAATGTCCATGCACGCTTGCATGATGCCCAGCGGCCCTGCAGCCAGCACGGCGCGCTCGTAGTCGAGCCCGCTCATCAACACGTTGACGCCGCGGCCAACATTGCCGAGCACGTTCTCCTCTGGCACCTCGCAATCTTGAAACACGAGTTCGCCGGTATCGGAGCCACGCATGCCGAGCTTGTCCAGTTTTTGGGCGACCGAAAAACCCTTGAAGCCCGGCTCGACCAGGAACGCGGTCATGCCCTTGGCGCCGGCACTCGGGTCGGTCTTGCCATAGATGACCATGACGTCGGCGCAAGGACCGTTGGTGATCCAGAATTTGGTGCCGTTGAGGACGTAGCGGTCGCCTTTTTTGTCGGCCCGCAGTTTCATCGAGACGACATCCGAGCCCGCACCTGGCTCGCTCATGGCAAGCGCACCAACATGGTCGCCGGAAATCAGTTTCGGCAGATACTTGCGTTTCTGGGCATCGTTGCCGTTGCGGGAAATCTGGTTGACACACAAGTTCGAATGCGCCCCGTAGCTGAGGCCAACCGAGGCTGAGCCGCGCGACAACTCCTCCATGGCGATGCAGTGTTCGAGATAGCCAAGGCCTGAGCCACCGTAGTCTTCTGCAACCGTAATGCCGTGCAATCCGAGTGCGCCGAGTTTTGGCCAGAGATGGCGCGGAAAGACATTGCTTTTGTCGATTTCGGCAGCAATCGGGGCGATCTCGTCGGCGGTGAATGCGCGCACTGTATCGCGGAGTTGATCGGCTGTTTCGCCGAGGCCGAAATCGAGGCTGGGGAAATCATTGCGCAAGGTCATGGTCGGGTTCCCAAAGTCTGGACGTGAGGCTGGATGGCCATTGCAGGGCGTAGTCTTCGCACGGCTGA
>JAYSUN010000545.1:0-3282 GCA_043719045.1 Hyphomicrobiaceae bacterium
GCCCCCTCGGCTGGGACGCCAGAAATCGCCTCGCGCAGGTCGGATTCGTGTAAGTTTTCCCGCAGTCCACTCAGGATTGCTTCGTCGAACACAGGGTCGAGCCCTTTCAGCTCGATCACGGTGCCGCCGCCTGGTTGCTCCGTGCGATGATCGGAGTCACTGCGCTCGCAGAGCCGCGGTGCAACCGAGGCACCGGCGCTTACCGAGACGAACGATCGACTGGACGCACCATTGGTGGGCAATTCCCCAGAACCGACCGTCTGTTTGTCGCCCGTCGCATCGATGAGTACACGAAACTCGGCTTCCCCGATTTGCGTGCGCAGCTGAGCCAGCCGTGCATCGTCGACGATTGGCGCGGCGTCGAAGGCATCAACGACAGCGCCAATGGGTGACGCCAGCTCGGATGTCAAGTTGGCGATTGTGGCCAGCAACACGTCAGCATCAATCGGTTTTGCCAACACGCAATTCATCCCGCTTGCGATCCACTGCACCCGATGTTGCGGCATGACATTCGCGGTTAATGCAATAATCGGAATGTGAGCCGACGGTCCCGCTATTTTCCGAATAGTTGCGGTGGCTGTCTGGCCGTCCATGACGGGCATTTGCATATCCATCAAAACGACATCGTACGGGCATCGTTTGATCGCCTCGATCGCCTCCACTCCGTTGCCAACAAGATCAGCCATGTGACCGGCTCGGTGGAGGATCATCGATACGAGCTTCTGATTGACGGGATTGTCCTCCGCCACCAGAACCCGAAGCTTCTTCGATGGAACGGCCTGGAGACCGCCGGTTTTCGAGGTCTCCGCCAGTCCCGGCGCGTGGCCACGGGTGCAACGGATAGTGAACCAGAACGTGCTTCCAAAACCAGGAATACTAGTGCAACCGATGCGGCCTCCCATCAGTTCGACAAGGCTCTTGCAGATCGCAAGCCCGAGCCCGGTGCCACCGTACCGGCGTGTCATCGAGCTGTCGACCTGGGTGAACCGCGTGAAGAGCTTGCCACAAGCCTCCTCGGAAAGGCCGATGCCCGTGTCGCGGACCTCGAAGCGCAACTCCAGCCCCCCGTCATCGACCGCCTGTGGCGCACAACTCAGTTGCACATTGCCGCGCTCGGTGAACTTGATTGCGTTGCCCAGCAGATTGAACAGAACCTGTCGCAGGCGTGTGGGATCGCCACAGAACCATTGTGGCATGTCGGGGCTGTATTCGACGTCGACGGAAAGCCCTTTCTCAGACGCTATCAAGTTGTGCAGTGAGATCGAGCCTTTGACGATACTCGGCAGGTTGAAGTCGATCGCCTCGATCTCGATGGCTCCGCCCTCGATTTTCGTGTAGTCGAGGATATCGTTCACAACCGTCAATAGAATATGGCCGCTGTCGCGGGCCGTCTGAACGAGATAACGCTGCTCCTGACTGAGGGGCGTGTCCACAAGGAGCCCCATCATTCCCAGCATGCCGTTCATCGGTGAACGGATCTCATGGCTCATCGTCGCCAGAAACTCGGACTTCGCCTGATTGGCTCGTTCGGCGACGGCTGTGGCGGCGCACGCCTCAATGGTTCGAGCAGCGACGCGTTCCCCAAGGTCGCTGTTGATGCTGGTGAGTTCGACGTTGAGGTTTGTGATCTTCTCGTTCAATGCGCTAAATTGGGACAAGATTCTCCACACGGCGACGCCGCACAGCGGCCCAACGACGCAAAGCGCCATGATTGAGGTCATCGCAATCCGTAAGCTCAGGTCTCGACCACTGTCGATAAGCACCACCAGCGCCTTTTCGGCGGTCTCAAACTGACCGCGCCGAAAAGATCGGAGCTGCGCTTGAATTCGATCCGCAAGCTCAATGTAGACATCCGTAGCTTCCACCGCCTTGTCGTATGCAAGGTCTTCGGCGAGCGTCATAATGACGTGAGCCTTAGTCATCAGTTCCGGGAACAGCGTAATCAGCTCGGTTGGAGCATGCATTGTTCGTTCGTAGATTTCGAAATTCAAATTATTAAGGGCACGACGCTCAGCGCGTAGAGCCTCACGATCTAGTTCGAGGGGCGCACTCTCAATCAACCGACGGTGCCTCTCGACCAACAGCTCGAGACTTGTGGAATGGATCACTCGGCCGAAAGTTTGGTCTGACAAGCTCCTGGCGATTTCTTCGGTCTGCCAGGCAAAACCTATGCTGGAGGATATAAGGGTGCCGATCGTCGAGAAGGCGAGCACGAACACAAGAGAGATCTTTGCGCCCATTCCTAAGGTTCGCTGACGCGGTTGAGGGAACATGGTGTGTGTCCTAATTCTAGTTGGCAGCCTGTTTTGCATTTTCACGGACTGCCTTGATGACCGCGAGCGCGGGCGGGCTCGGGTCACCTAGCGACACAAGGCTGAGCACCTGCGAAATCCTACCGTCGGTTGCCAGTTCACCGAGCTTTGCCTCCTCGACAAGGGAGAGCTGGGCTAGGCCGAGGCCCTCCGGCAGTTGCTGGATGATCTTCACGACCTGCTTCGGGCTATCGACGCGGATCATATCGGGTACTGCTATCGGGTGGCCGTCGAGCAGCTCAGATTGCACCGCGACGGTGACACCACCGCCCTCGCGAACAGCGACAACGCGAATGGGAAGATCCGGCCCGCCGAGCTGACGCCAGTTAGTAATCTCGCCCTTGAGAACACGGACCACCGCTGCCTGCGTGGCCGTGCGGACGGGGTTACTGGGGTGAACTGCAAACGCGACTCTGGTTTCGGCGATAACAAAAATCTGCAGGCGATCGATGGGGAGGTGGGGCTTGCGGCTCTTCACGACCTCCATTTCCTTGTCCAGCCGTGCCGAGATCATGGCGAGGTCGGTTCGCCCTTCCAGCAGGGCAAGAAGGCCGTTGATCGATTTGTTCGGCGTGACGCTCATCTGATGCCCCGCTGCCAGCTCGATTGCACTGTGATGCAGCTCGATCAGCCGCGCGTTGAACGTCGTCGAGCCCTGTATTCTCACTGTCTCCGCAGTTGCCGGTGAGACAGTGACCACAGCTCCAAGCAAGGCAGCGGCTGTCAAGCGTACGACGCTGCGCATGCGAGGTGCGCAGACGTGCTGGATGAAGCACAGGGAACCCGCACCGGGCTGTTCTTCCACCGCCATAGGCAATACCCTTCAAAGACGATCTTGCCACAAAGGCATGGTGCTGCGCTTATAGCGTTGAACGATTAACGGTTTCGCCAAGACCTTGCTTACGAATTGGTTGCGAGTGCGCAGCGCGGGAAATATTGGGGCAACCCCACGATTATGGTGCCGCATTAG
>JAYSUN010000546.1:0-3276 GCA_043719045.1 Hyphomicrobiaceae bacterium
CTTGGGTACCCGCCCCATCTGCTGGCGCGCATACGCACGACGCGGGTCTGACGGCGGTGGGTGGGCTGGATCGGAGCGAAATCGAACCACTTGTTTTGCGGCGCATCCTAAGTCCACTAAACCTGCAAATCAACCACCGTTGTCCCGACATACTGCAATGCTGGTTGTCGTTGCTCCAGCCCGCTGGGAGTCGGCTTGAGCGGACCAAAACCAGCCCGCAGAAATCTTGACTCTTTCCTCAGGAGCCTGCGGGCTGGCTTCTCTTTTCCTGGCGCGCGGCCATCCGGCCAGCCCCGCGCGCGGATACCAATCCGCACAAGTCAGTGGTTGTGCGGGCTGGTATCATGCATGACGTCTGAGTGCGACAATGTCTGTGATGAGCGCCAAGAGGCGGCGGTGTGAGCCAGCCGACACCCCTTTGAGCCGACGCGTTAACCTCACTCAGGCTCGTGCTGACGCAAGCATTCAGCATGCGCTGCAACACCAATTGTTTCATTGGAGAGCCGGGCAGGGTTTCTGGCGGCTGGTCCGAAGTGTCCAATAGCGGTTTGCTGACACCTACAGGGCCATAGGATGGCATTGCCCGTATTTTGGCTAGGATACTAGCCAAATTCCTGAGCAAGCCATACAGCTATCCACGGAGGCTGCAGGCCCTATTGCAACTTAGAGACGCTAGGCCGGATGGCACCGCAAAAGTTCGTATGATCGCCTCGGCAGACACCGATCAATGCATTAACCCAGCTGGGTCAGAGAGCCGATTTTCAGTCTGCAAAGGCGCAACGAGCCACAACAGTCGCTGGAGTCTGAGAAGTCTCGGCGAGTGCCCGGCTCAGCCGGGTGCCTTTAGTGTCCGCGGACTGCGCAAGCAACACATCCACCACACGACCAGCCTTCGCCATAGCTTCATTCAAATATGGAAAATTGGAGCGGGCGAAGGGGATCGAACCCTCGACCCCGACCTTGGCAAGGTCGTGCTCTACCGCTGAGCTACACCCGCATCCATACGGTACGTCACGGCAAGCCGTAACGATGCCCCGCTTATGCACAATAGTTGGAAGCTTGGCAAGCGCCGATTGCGCCGATTGCGTCGCTGCGGCAGGCGGCATTTTGTGCCGCGCGCTATTGCTTTAAACGGATCTTGGCATCGATGGCACATCGCCATCATGCTTTAGCTGACGCCGCGACGCCGTGGGAACTGGCTCCATACATCGTCAGCAACGGCTCATCGAGCAAGATGCCTTGCTCGTACGCCCCATAGCCATTAAAGCGGCCAGCGATGGCACGGCCGTAGGCGCCAATATTGCCAATCTCGATGTAGTCGCCCTCTTTGACGTGGCCCGGCAGCAAAAATGGTCCAGGCATTGAATCAATACTGTCGCACGTTGGTCCCCATAGGGCGAACGGAACCAGAGTTTCACCAATCGCCGGATGATACCCGACCAACCGTGTCGGGTAGATCCAATTCAGGTGTGCCGCGTCAAACAGCGCACCATAGGCCCCGTCGTTGATAAACAGCTCGTTGCCTCGACGGGCATCAACGCGGACGATCAGGCTCTCGGCCTCAGCAACCAGCGCCCGACCCGGCTCACACATCAAACGGCAACGTTCGGTCGTTGGCAGCTCCTCAAAGCCGGTCTTGATCGCCTCAATGAAGGTCGAAAGCGGCATTGGCTCATGATTTGGATAAATCGACGGAAAGCCGCCGCCCACATCAAGCCGATCAAGTACAACGCCCGCTTTGACAATCAGTTGCTTGATATCTTCAAGCGCCGATGTGTAGGCATCCGGCGAGCTCGTTTGTGAGCCAACGTGGAAGGACATGCCAAGTTCCTTGGCCACCTGCCGTGTCTTGACCAGAAGCTTCGCAGCCTTAGCACCATCAATGCCGAACTTCTTTTCAAGTGGTAACGCTGCATTCTTCGGCTTTACGGCAACTCGCACCCACAAGGTCAGATCACGGCAATGGCCGGTTTCTTCCATGATCTTTTTCAACTCGTCTTCACTGTCGAGCACGAACGAGCGGACGCCAAACGCACCGAACGCGCGCCGGATGGCATGCCGGGTCTTGATTGGATGCATGAAATGCAAGGTCGCCCCAGGAATTGTGGCCGCATCCTCAATTTCGGGCAATGACGCCACGTCGAAATGGCGGATACCGGCACCATAGAGAGCACCAAGAATGAACGGTGATCCGTTCGCTTTGACAGCGTAGGCGATGTCGCCGGGGAAATTCTTCAGGAACCACTGTGCAGCACGGGCCGCGGCATGCGGCCTCAATCCAAAGGTCGGACGGTCAGGTTGGCGAGCCTTGATCAGTTCAGCTGCAGAGGAGAATTTTTCCATCGCATGGAGCCCCCAACGAGTTGATGCGCGAGCGAACGAATCTGATCGTCCGGAAAGGTCCCATAGTGCCGGGGGGTGGGTGTGTAAAGTCCTGATTGAACGAAAGTCGACAACTGCTTTACGCGTGGTTAGTAGCGCAGTGTTCGGGCGCATCGCTGACCCAGACTCGCGCGACCTGGCGGGGGCAGCAATAGCATCACTCAGCCGTGCCCTCAATCAACACCACTTCCCCAAACTGCAAGCGCGTGTCACCTAGTGCGCCAAGTGATTTGGGGGCCTGAATGAGCATCGGCGCAGAAATGAAGTCGGCCGAAGAGCTGCAAAAACTGGAGGAGCAACTTGATCCAGAGATGCGCTTTCGCCCGTTGCTTCCAGCCGCTGCTTGGCTGGTGGCAGCGCTGCTACTCGGGCTCTCGTTGTTTCACTACTACACGGCAGGCTTTGGTTTGCTGCGCGAGGCGACCCACCGCGGCATTCACATGGCGCTGGTCCTCGGCCTGATTTTTTTAGTCTTCTCAGCCGGCAAACACGATAACAACAGGGCGCCACAGGCGACGTGGCTGAGACCACTCGGGATCGCTATCTGGGATTGGCTCGCCGCCATCGCCGTCACTATTACAGCCCTTTACGTGCCATGGATCTTCGATGATTTGGCCTTCAAGGTCGGCAACCCAGCGCCGATTGACGTCATCATGGGCACGACACTGATCATCTTGCTGCTTGAAGCCACGCGCCGATCCGTAGGTGCGGCACTGCCACTGATCGCCATCGGAATGATGCTGTATGCCCTGTTCGGCCGCTCAATGCCCGGCATTCTCGTCCATCCTGGCACGACCTGGAAAGGCCTTGTCGATCATCTGTATCTGACCAGCCAGGGCATCTTCGGGATCGCACTCGGCGTGGTCGCGACCTACGTTTTTCACTACGTTTTGT
>JAYSUN010000547.1:0-3252 GCA_043719045.1 Hyphomicrobiaceae bacterium
CGTGGCGGGCAATTCAAACGGGGCGAAGCCCGGACGTTGGAGCGGGTGGCAGCCGGCTGGCAGGTGCTGACCGCTGACGGCCCTGTCATGGCTCGTGAGGTCGTTATCGCGCTTGGGCCTTGGTCGGACGATATGTTGAAGAAATTTGGCTTCTGGATTCCGCTTGGCTCGAAACGCGGCTACCACATGCACTACAAAGCCAAGGGCAATGCTGTGCTCAACCGGCCCATCCTTGATACCGACAACGGTTATGTCCTGGCCCCGATGACGCGTGGCCTGCGCCTGACCACGGGGGCCGAGTTTGCCCGTCGGGACTCTCCTCCGACACCGGTGCAACTGGCAAAGGTCGAACCCGCTGCGCGGACTTTGTTCCCGCTTGATGCCCGTATCGACGAAGCGCCGTGGATGGGCCGGCGCCCCTGTCTGCCCGACATGTTGCCGGCGATTGGGCCGATCCCAGGCCAAAGCGGCATGTGGGCCGATTTCGGCCACCACCATCTGGGTTTCACATTGGGCCCCGTAACCGGCCGACTATTGGCCGAGATGATGACGGGCGAGACGCCGTTTACCGATCCGAAGCCGTACCGGCCAGAGCGGTTCGCCTGACGGAGGCTCGCGAAGGCAAAGTCAAAACCGTGGCTTAAGCTGCGTGCGTTTGGCCAGTGGTCGCCACAGCGGCTTTGCGCATGAAGGTCACCGGCAATGACCCCTCGACGACCGACAACGAGCTGACCCCGTGTGATGCGATATCGTAGCCGAGCGCCAAAAAGAACGGCACGGCATTGGCCGTGGCCCGAACTGTGAAGCGATGATAGCCCGCGTCCGAAGCGCTGGTTTCGACTGCGGACAACAACCGCCGACCGATGCCACCACCGGTAAACAAGGGATCGACGAACACCGAACTGATGCGGGCGGACGCGCCACTGTCGTCACCCGCGGTCCAGGCTGCCGTGCCAACCAACTGACCACCAACGGTTGCCACATAAGCGTGCGTTGTCATCAATGCATCAATGTATCCAGGCGTGGTCACCTGAACTAGAAAAGCCAGGATTTCTTCGTCGGTCAAAAGTGGCGCCGTCTGGGCCTTGAAAGCGGCCGTATGGACATAGCGCACGGTCGAGAAATCATCGACGCTTAAGCGTCTGATGACTGCCCCATCAGCAATCGCCGGCGTACCATTCCTCGACATCAACCTTAGACCATTGTTGATAACTCAACGTCACTCGGATGCATTGCGCACAGATACAGGCTCGTTGTGGCGGCTTTTCCCCGTGGCGTCAATTGGTTGCGATTTGCAAGAGTAGTCAGTGCGGCAACCAAGCGACCATGATGCTGATCGTCGCCAAGGACAAGAGGGTGCTGAGCGCAACTGCACCAGACGCTGAATTGACCGCGCGATCGACTTTGGCTGCAAACAAATAAGCGTTGGCGCCCGATGGCATGCCTGCGAACAGAATAACCACGCCCGCTGCCGCTGGAGCCAAACCCAAAGCCATGGACAGCGCGGCAGCAATGACCGGCATAAGTAGCAATTTCAATAGGATAACTGTGACCAATGTCGGGCCTTGGCCCTTGATCGCGAAACCAGCCAGACTCGTCCCCAAGGCAACCAGGGCGGTCGGAATTCCGGCTTGGCCAAGCAAGGCCAGGATCCGGTCTGGCACGGGGGCGATCCCGAGGCCGCTGAGCCGCCACAAGCCGCCGGCAATGATTGCGAGGATCAAAGGATTGCGGATCAGTTCCCCGAGAATTCCGGCCAGCAAAGTCCCGTTACTTGTCGTCGTGCGTCTCGCAAGCCATTGATGTTGAAGCGTGCCACTGCCCCAAAGCAGTGCAGAATGGATCGAAAGAATGACCGCAATGGGTCCAGCCGCATCATCACCAAACACAGAGAGACACAGCGGAATGCCGAGCATAACTGTGTTGCCATAAGTGGAGGTCATGGCGATTGAGGCCACGTCGATTGCAGGCCTGCGTAACAGCAGGCGCGTTACCACAGCTGAAAGAAGCCATGTGATGGCAAGTGCGCCAAAGAACGCGAGCCAGATCTTGATCGGGGAAACCGGTAAGGCCGCAGCACCTGCGATCGTGCGGAATAACAGCGCTAGAATGGCAAGAGTTGCTGAAAACTCCGCCAGCCCCTTTTGGGCCGATTCAGACATGAAACGCCAGCGAGCAGCAGCATAACCGATCGCAATCAGCGCAAAAACCGGAACCACGATGGTCACAACACTCATCCGTGTGCCGGCCCCAAGAGCAGCAAGAGCAGCGATACGGTGACCAATGCTAACGGCGTCGATAGAGCGATAGTGCCGGAAACGGCCGCAGGTTGACGGTCATAGGCGGTCGCAAACAGATAGGCGTTAGCGCCGACAGGCATTGCCGCGAGGACAGTGACGACGCCAGTCGCCAGCGCCGGCAGCTGGAAGAAGTAGACGGAAATAGCGTAGGCTGCGGCCGGCATCACCACCAGCTTGACAGCGGTCAATAGACCAACGGCAAGACCTTCACCACGCAAGCTATAGCTGTTGAGTGCAAGCCCCATGGCAACCAAAGCGCCTGGGATCGCCGCACTCGCCAACATGGTGACCATGGTGTCGAGATGGAGCGGCAATCGCCACCCCGTCAGTTGCCACAATAGACCCGCCATACAGCCGACGATGACCGGGTTGGTGGCAAGTCGCCAAGCAAGACTGCCGAGCAGAGCGCCAACGCCACGCCCTTGAGTGCCCTCGCTGGCTGCAAGATGGAGTGTTGCCAATAACCAAAGTGCAGACGTATCGCAGAGGACGATCAGTGCCAGGATCGGTGCCGATTCCGGCCCGAAATGGGACAGGCAAATTGGAATCCCCAACATCACACTATTTGAAAACGCGGCGGCCATGGCAAGGGCTGCAGCATCTGCCTGGCTGCGCCTGAGAGGCCAACGTGTGAGCGCTGAAACCAGCAGCCAAACCACGAAGACTGCGCCGAAGAAAGTCAGCAAGATAGCAGCCGGTGCGACGTCCGGAAGTTTGGCCGATCCGACAGTTCGGAACAGCATGACCGGCATCGCAATGCGAAACACGAATTCCGCTAGCCCCTTGATCCCGGCATCACCGACATACCCCGTGCGGCCGGACACATAGCCAAGCGCAATCAGGCCGAAGACCGGCAAAACGGTGACCAGAACGGAGGACATTGAGAGTGACCGCAGGAGATCTCAGCCAGGTAAAAAGTTCGCATTTGCATTAGGTGCTTTGCGGCCGTGCT
>JAYSUN010000548.1:0-3251 GCA_043719045.1 Hyphomicrobiaceae bacterium
GGGGCGCGGTGACATCTGACGAAGCTCAACTCAGCCGTTCAGGTGCGCGCCCAGTGAGGGGTGCGGCGGCGTCGGCTCTGAACGGGTGAGATCGATGTCATGGTGGCTGTATCTACCCGGGGTTTGCGGACGGCGTCAAGTCACAGTTCGACCCCGCGTCCGCAGCCGGGCTGAGTGACGCAGCCGGCGTCCACTTTCTCGCCAAAGTCTGGCCGCAAGCAGGCGCACGGTACGGCGGCGCAGACGGGATCGATTCGAATGCTCGTCCGAACACGTTCAATTGAACTGTGAGGCAAGAACTGCGACGCTATTGAACTTGCTCAAGTTCTTATGTCGTGGCAGAGGCAGGCAGACGCGTTAACGATATCGAGCGGCTTTGGTTTCCTGGGCGTCTGACTGTCGCTAAACGTCTCCGAACTCTTGTCGACGTGCGCTGCTTCCGGTGCCGCTCTCTTTACGTAAAGGTCATACCCAGTGTTGCGTTCACTTGTGGCGTGTCACGTGCTCGTCGACTTTGACGGCACCATTGCGACCGCTGATACAACTGATGCTCTGCTGGAACGCTTTGCGCTGCCGCAATGGCGGGTGTTCGAGGACCAATGGAAGGCTGGCGCCATCGGGTCACGTGAGTGCATGGTGCGCCAGATCGATTTGATCCGTGCCACGCCTGAAGCGTTGGATCGCTTCCATGCCGAGATCAAGGTTGACCCCGACGTGTTGGCATTTGTCGAACTCTGCAGAATGCGTGGTGTCGAAGTGACGGTGGCGTCCGATGGTTTGGACCGGACCGTCAGCGCGGTGCTCAAAGCCAGTAAGATAGATGCGACCATTCGGGCGAACAGTCTGCGACATAACGGCGGGGATCGTTGGACGCTGTTGTTCCCTCACGCGCGTGAAGACTGCAAGATGTTCGCTGGCAACTGTAAGTGTGCAACGCCTGACGCCGTCGTTCCATCGCTGAAGGTTGTTGTCGGTGATGGGCGGTCCGACTTCTGCGCGGCCAATCATGCCGACTACATTTTGGCCAAGGGCGATCTTGCGGTGCACGCCAGAACCAGACGTTTGCCGCATGACACGTTTGCGGATTTTGCGGAGGCCACCCGGAAGCTGGCGGCATGGCTGGACGGTGTCCAAATTCAGCGCCAGGTGGTGCGGCCAACGGAGCTGTCGAGTAACGGCCGAGCGGCGAATTAGCCGAGCATTTAACCGCGGATCTTGTCGGTTTTGGACCGCACATCTGCATTTGAGACAAGACGCTTAGGCAAGCGATTAGAGGTACAAGCTGTGGTAAAAGATACGCGTCCAAACTCGACTGGTAACGTCTCTGGTTTTGAGAAGCGGTCCGTGGTCTCGGCGCTGCGCCGTCCGGATCCCGTGCGTCGCGGCCGAAATTTTTCGACCGACAAGCCGCTGTTTAGCGCGATTGGCTTTGACAAGCACCCATTGAGCAATGCGATCGGTAAGTATCGTGTGATTGGTAAAACGGTGGGCGTGCGCGACCCATTCTTCCGGACACATGATGCGCGGTCCGGTGCCACGACCATTATGGATGGCCGTGAAGTCACCAACTTTGCGTCCTACGATTATCTCGGTCTCAATCAGGCGCCATCGGTCGGCGAAGCTGCAAAAGCTGCCATTGATCAGTATGGGACTTCGGTTTCGGCCAGCCGGCTGGTCGCCGGTGAACGCGGATTGCACCAGGAATTGGAACGCGAGATCGCGGATTTCTACAACACCGAGGCATCTCTCACCTTCGTCAGCGGCCATGCGACCAATGTCGCGACCATCGGCGTGTTGATGACCAGCGATGATCTCGTGGTGCACGACGACTTCGTCCACAACAGTGCCCTGGTCGGCATTCAACTTTCGGGTGCTGCAAAGCGCAGTTTCCCGCACAATGACTACGATGCGCTGGAGAAGATCCTGGATGAGTCGCGCGGCAAGTATAAAAACGCGCTTCTGGTGGTCGAAGGTCTGTACTCCATGGACGGCGACTTCCCGGATCTGCCGCGCCTGATTGCGATCAAAGAAAAGTACGGCTTGTGGCTGATGGTTGACGAGGCGCACAGTTTGGGCGTGCTCGGCGAAACCGGCCGCGGCATTTTCGAACACTTCAACGTTGATCCTGGCTATGTCGACATCTGGATGGGCACGTTGAGCAAAACGCTCGGCGCGTGCGGCGGCTATATCGCGGGCACCCATGCCTTGATCGAAATCCTGAAGTTCAAAGCGCCGGGCTTCGTTTACTCGGTGGGCCTGTCGGCACCGCTCGCGGCGGCATCGCTGGAAGCCCTCCGTCTGCTGAAGGCTGAGCCGGAGCGCGTCGCGAGATTGCAGGAAAACGGCAAACGGTTCCTGCATGAAGCCCGCGCGATCGGGCTCGATACAGGTGCCAGCGAAGGTTACTCAGTGGTCCCCGTCATGGTCGGCGATGGTCTCAAAGCCATCCGCCTGACCGAGCGCCTGCTGGAGCGTGGCATCAACGCTTTGCCGATCATTTATCCAGCTGTGCCCCTGAAAGGCGCGCGGATCCGGTTCTTCATCACCTCGGAGCACACCGAGGAGCAGATCTGTCAGACGGTCTTGGTGGTCAAATACGAACTGGACAGGCTGAACCGCAGCCTGCTGAAGATCGTTGACAGCGCGATTACCCGTCTCAGTCGCGAATAAGTGGGTCGCGAGTGTCTCGGCCCGCTCAGCCTTCAGCTGGTCCGGCTCACCTCGAGATGGCCGAGTTCGCCTTAAGCTGGCATGATGCATGCATCCACGTCTACGTTGAGGTCAAACGTAGGATGCGGACGTCATGGATACCCTGAGATCGATCGACTTCGCCCAAAGCGCCCCTTTGAGTGAAGCCGATCTTCTGCAACTTGAGGATCAGTATTGCTCCCACGGCGATACCGTCCATTACAACAATCCGCCCAAGCTGTTTTCAGATTGCCGCGGTTCCTTTCTGTACGACTGCCAGGGCCGCGAGTTCCTGGACTTGCAGATGTGGTACTCGGCGGTGAATTTTGGCTACAAGAACGAGCGCCTGGCCAATGCCGTTCGCCGCACCCTGGACACGCTGCCACAGGTGGCATCGCAGTATCTGCACCGTGAAAAAATCGAACTCGCCACCGTGATCGCCAGGGATGCGGAGCGGAAGTTCGGCGAACGCGGACGCGTGCATTTCAATGTCGGCGGCTCACAGGCGATCGAAGACAGCCTCAAGATCATCCGCAACTTCAAAGGCGGCAAATCACTGATGC